>JASHRI010000525.1 GCA_030037435.1 Candidatus Acidiferrales bacterium
TTACTCCGGTGCCGAAACGCCGCGTCTCAAGGAGTTCGAGATCCCGTCGCAAGCCGGCCCTGAAGGCCGGCTTTCCGCCACCGACGATCACCGGGTTGAGAAATAGGTGACATTCGTCGACGAGATTGGATTCGAGCGCAAGTCCCGCCAGCTCGGCGCCGCCAACGAAGATATCTTTCTCCGATGCTCGCTTGAGCCTCCGAACAGCCTCGACGTCGAAGTCCCTCTCGACGCGCGTGCGTGTTGGAGCGCCTGTGAGTGTTCGTGAGAAGACGATCTTCTCGGCCTCCTGCCAAACCCGTGCGAAGTCACGCTGTTCGGGCGGATAGCCCTCCACCACCGCGTCCCAGTAGGCCATCGTTTCATAGAGTCGCCGCCCAAGGAGATGGGTTCCGATCGGCCGCAACAATTCAGTGATGAAATCGAATACTTGATCGGAATTAACCCAATCGAAGGCGCCGCTTGGGTCCTCGATGTAACCGTCGAGTGACGCATTGGTGATGTAGATCACCTTCGACATACGGCAGAACCGTACTACCTCGCTGCGCAATTATGCGCTTCAATCAACTCGCGGGTTGTACTCCTGATCGCCGTGACAGGGCTAGTCAGCATCGTTGTGGCCGGAGAGGTAGGTGCCAAAAACGATTTCACCATTGGGGCTGGGCGACCAATTCATCATTTGAGCGAACTTAGTGCTGTGCTTCACCTCGAAAACATCAAAGTAGTCGATAATGCCCCAGATGTACAAAGCCTTACCTCTAGCAAATTTGATGTCATTGACGTCTTCGTCCGCAACAAAATCTTCTACGAATCTGGTGATGTTCATTCGTTGATGTGGACCCAAAATAGACGCTCCGACATTGTCCTTAGGCAGCGGGAAGTCGAAACCTTCGGGCAGCGGAACGGGCAGTATATCGGCTTTGGCCCGGAAGCCCACTTTATGGGCTGGCGTTGGACCAGCATTGAACATAATGGTTTGGGCAGCGAACTTGGTGTCGGGCCTAACTTGAAAACCAGCCGTTCCAACGTCGATGCAGACATAGGCTCTCATCTGCATTTCGCCACGTCTACTAAAGGTCTTGGTGCTTTCTATAGTCTCTTTGACACTCGATTCGAAATGCTTTGCGACGTTTTCCATGGCAGTCGCAGCACGTTTGGCTTCGGCAATGTTATTTTTCATGTCGCTCGATTGCCCTTCCGCGGCTTCGACGGTTTGCTTCAGTTTGTAACCTTGATAACCGAAGACGCCCAACTGCAAGATCGCCATGAGCGCGAGAACTCCGGTAAAGAAAGTAAGCCACCAATCGGTAAGCGCTTTGTCCTTGCCGTTTTTGGCCTGATCATCGGATTCACTCTCAACTTGCGCGGAGGGGGGCACCTTCACAACCAAAGGAAGTTGCTCGGTACTGCGTTGATCGTCAGCGGGCTGTTGTTCGCTGGACTGGGGATGTTTTTGTTCTGGGTTACTGGGTTTAGTAGTACTTGGAATTGGATTCTGTAGAAGGATACACATTGCGAGGCAGACAAGAATCATGCGACCAGTTCCTTGTATTCAAGGTTGGTGGACGTAATGAGTTTGAGGATGGTATCACGGAACAGATACGGGTTCTTCCGGTTATTAAATCGGAAGCACAAGGAAAGACTAGCAGAACGCCTAAGCGGAGTCAGGTATGTAATCCCACCTCGCTGATGTCGACGGGCAAACGAAGACGCGACTGGCCAGGAATCGAAAATCGCCGAGGCCCGGCGAAAGCGGAGTTACGGTGTGACGGGCGTCGGGAAAGCCTTTGTAGCAATCTGCGAAAAATCGAAGCGGAGCGTCCAGGCGCTGGCGACGTCCTGGGCGCCTGATTTTGCGGGCGTGAATTTCCACTTGCGCGCCGCGTCCAAGGAAAGATTCGCGAAATAGTGGCTGGGACCAGGCGTATCGAGATCGGCCGCGGTCACATCTCCTGCGGGATCCACCGCAACTCGGACCCGGACCCGGACCGTGCCGCGAATCGTGTCGCGGGCTTCTTCTGGCACCAACGGCAGCACCTGCCGCGCGACCTCACCCGGCACGAAATTCGGCGGGAAGGCCGGAGCTTGGGCGCTTGAGGGCGAAGAGGTGCTCGCAGCTGCCGGGGCGCTCTCAGTTGGCGACGTGCTCGATGGGGCGGCGCTGGCATCTGGCGCGCTGCTGCGAGTTGCCGTCAGATTCTCGCTGGCGGCCCGAGTGGAATGGGTCTCGACTGGGGGCGCGTCAACTGATGGCGGCAAATGCTTGGGTAGGTTCGCGGCCAGCGAGGCCGGTTTTGCATTTTCACGCGGCGTTGGTTTAGCGGCGGCGGGCTCTACGGGTTGTGGTGCGGGCGTTTCGACCGCGTCGGGAGCAGAACGGTCCGCGCTGCTGCTGGGATTGAAAAGCCGCAGCCCCACTAAGAACGCGACGAGCATGGCAAGGACAATCGCTCCGCCATATGCAAATCGCAGCCAGATCCGTGACCTATGGACGATCGGCGCGGGCGGAATGACGGCCGGCGCCGGGGCGGCCACTTCCGCGGGCGGCGCGTCGAGCCGAGTGAGGATGTCCGCAAGACTGGCGCGAAGAGACGGATCGACCCGCAGGCATTGGCGCACAATCTCGCGAAATGGCGCGGGAAGCGTGGCGGGCGGAACGGGATCCTGGTCTTTCTGCTCCCACGTGGGAAGCCGCTGCAGAAGAGTTTCGGTCAGTGTCATACCAAGCGACCAGACGTCGGCGGCCGCGGTTCGTCCCGCTTGCGGCACTTCGGGCGCGTCGTATGGGGCGGGGTCGCCAGCACGGAGCGCGGGTTCGGCGGCCAAGCAGATTCCGTCGCTCGAAAGCTTCAGGCGATCGCCGATAGCCATGATGTTTGAAGGTTTCAGATGGCCGTGGACGAGGCCGCGTCCATGAAGATAGGCGAGAACATTGAGAGCGGGGCGGAGCATGTCGCCAGCCTCAGCAGATGTGAGAGCCCTTTGCGGGAGGATTTGCGACAGATCCTCGTCCGCGCACTCCATCACCACGTAAAGGAGCTTCTCGCCGCCCAGTTGACAGCGGCCAATCTCCCAAAGGCGGATGAGGTGGGGATGATTCAGGCTGCCGGCACGTTTCCAGCGCGAAATCTGCTGCTCGGCACTTCTGGATTCGGCGGGAATCAGCTTGATCGCGGCTTCGCGCGGCTTGTATTGGCCGGAATCGGTGAGGAAGACGGCGCTGCCGTCGGTCCCGCCCAGGAAACGGTGCAGCGGGAACCGGCCTTCGATCACCTGGCCTTCCCATTTCTTCGCGATATCGACGTTCATGGTCTCCCCCGCCCGGCGTTGCGATAGGAACCGGTGCGTCCGGCTGTGCGCGTCCGCAGGCGGGCGTGACGAGACGCCCGGAGCCGAGAGAAGAGTCGGCACCGTCCGGCGGAGCGGCTTTGAGATGGACTTCGCATCCGGAGCATCCGCTTTACAGGCTGGGGCTTACAAATTACGCGATTATTGCCGAATCGTCACGCCTCGCTGGGGGATGCGGAACGACTCCTGGCAACATAGTCCACCCAGAGGGAAAAGTAAAACGGCGGTTGCCCAAAAACACACTGAGGGCCGGATGCGTGAAGACCTTTGGCCTCTAGCCGTTAGCCGTTTGCCGGGGCCAGAAGCCAGGAAGCGAGATAAGCCGGATGATCGAAGGATGGCGACGGCGCGGCGGATGAAATGGCCGTGAAATCGAGAAGGCTGGCGGATTCGCCGCGCGTTGGGATGCGAAGAAGAGCGTTGGCCAGAGACTCGGGCCACGAAGTTTGCGAGCTGGCGAGGGCGGCGGCAATTTCACGATGCGCGGCTGGGGCGCGAAG
>JASHRI010000526.1 GCA_030037435.1 Candidatus Acidiferrales bacterium
GTAGCTGTGCGCCTGCCTTATTTGTTTCGGCGGAAGTACGGAGATCAGGCCATCCTTGATGATCCCGTCATGGCCAAACTCTACGAGCGTCTGCTGCAATTCGACGACGTTCGGCCGCAATCGGCGTTGTTTGACTATTTGCTCGACGACTCAGATGGCCACTATTCAGCGGAGGAAGCGTGGGAGCGGCTCGTGCCCGTGATCCAAGACATTCTGGACGAAATTCACGGCCAGGAATTTTTTCGCGAGTGGCTGAGCAAAAGGGCCAATGTATTGGCGCCGGCCGAACTTGAAGCCGCGCGAGGCCTGCTGAAACTGGGCGGTTGGCACAATCGGGCCTCGCGGGAAGCCACGCGTAAAATCGCCCACTTTATGATGGGCGGAGACACGGCACGTCCCGAGTTGATGGCGCAACGCGAGGAAGTGCTGCAACAGAGAAAAGTTCGACTGGTGATCGCGGGCCACACTCACCAGCCGCAGCTTTGTTTGATTGGCTCCGATCCAGAGGCCGATCGTTTCTACATCAATACGGGAACTTGGCGGAACCGCATTCCTTCTACGCCTGATGAGCGGACATTCGGCAGGGTGAAAGCTCTTACGTACGTAATGTTATTTTCGGCGGCGGAAGACAGCAGAGTCGGAAACAAAACTCAGGGCACGTTCGATTATTGGACCGGCTACACCCAACATTTCGAAGATGGGCCGGAAGCGTCAAAGTAAACCACCGCAATTCGTTACTTGGTTGGGGAGTTGCCGTTGCCGGAATGGCCGGGGAGTTTCTTGGCCATCACGAGATCTGTGCCGCCACCCGGGCCGCGTTGTATGGCGAACTCGTCGGTGAAAGCGCGCATCATTAAAAGCCCTCGGCCGGAAGTACGCAGGAGATTTTCGTCGGCAAGTGGATCGGGGACATCGCACACTTCGAAGCCGCACCCCTGGTCGATTATGTGGATCACCATTTTTTCGATTTCAAATTCGACAATCAGTGTGATTTTCTTTTTGGGGTCGCGACAATTTCCGTAGTTGTAGGCATTAATGGCGGCTTCGCGCACGGCCATGCCAAGCTTGTGAACGTCGTCCTCGCTGAAGCCGGACGCTTCGGCGACGCGCGCCACAATGTCGTGTGCGAGATCGACGCTTTCGAGAAGCGTGTCGAGAGTAACTTCAAGGCGTTGGGTCGCCGACGCCGTCATGGTTCGATCAGAACCTCGAAAAATCCACCTATGGGTATCATAGCCCATTCCCGGTCGTCAATGCGGCTCGCCCCATGCCGGCTCAGGCGCATTAGCTTCTGTCGAGCGTACGATACTGGATGGCTTCGCTCAGGTGTTTTGGCGCGATCGAAAGCATACCTTCCCAATCGGCAATCGTGCGTGCGCACTTGAGTGTCTCTTCGGACCGTAGAAAATGCTCCTCAATTCGATTGGGTCGAGCGTCCAGCACCCAACGACCATATTCCGCCGCCGACCAAAACCAGGAAGAGGAGCGAGCAGAGCATGGCGAAGTCCGTGCGCGCGTCGCTTACCATAAACCAAAAGCCCTGACCTCCGTGGAAAAGCTCTGGAATCTTGGTCGTCGCAATAGCGGTGGAAATGATTATCAGCAACGGAATGGCGGCCGCCCGTGTCCACAGGCCAACGAGAACCAAAAAACCGCATACAATCTCGAACGTGCCCACGAAATGAGCCGTGAAATACGGATGCGGAAAGCCAATCCTGGTGAATCGAATTACGCCCATGCGGTTGTCGGTGTACTTGAGGATGCCCTGTGAGAAAAAGATCAGCCCCACAGCGAGACGAATGAGCACGATACTGGCCGGACCTCGCGTGGGCTTGAAGAAGAACCGAATGATCGAAGCCATTGTCTCTCCTCTCCCGCAGTTAGTCGACGTATCTGAACTCGTTGGCTGAATCCACGGCGCCGCTCGCCAAGCGCTGGATCAGGCCCAATAGCTACGATCGAGGGTGCGATATTGAATGGCTTCGCTCAGGTGCTTTGGCTCGATCGAAGGCACACCTTCCAAATCAGCAATGGTACGCGAGACTTTGAGGATGCGGTCGTGGGCGCGGGCGGAAAGCCCGAGGCGCTGGATCGCGTTTTCGAGCAGTTTTTCACCGTCGGCGGAAATTGCGCAGTGTTCACGGATCAGTTTCGGCGGCATCTGGGCGTTGGCGTAGACCTTCGTCTCGTTGCGAAAACGATCGAGTTGGACCTTTCGCGAGCGCAGAACGCGTTCGCGTACTGTGGCAGAACTTTCAATTGGGGCGTCGCCGCGCAGTTCCTTGTATTTCACCGCCGGTACTTCGATGTGGATGTCGATGCGATCGAGCAACGGACCGGAAATTTTCGAGACGTAGCGTTGAATCTGGGGCGGAGAGCAGTGACATTCGCGCGTGGCGTCGCCAAAGAAACCGCAGGGCAACGGGTTTGCCGGTAGCGGCGGGGCGGCTTTTCCTTCCAGTGGATTGGGCGGCATAGGCGGCCTAATTCGTACCGAAAATCAGGAGACACTTGGGAAAGCAATCTCTTCGCCATCAGCGTCGCCACTGCCCAACAGTTTAGTATCTCGTTTAGCTGCGAGAAGTTTTCGATGATCGACATTCTCGGTATCTCCATAAACGGGCAGGGATGCCCCCAGCCCAATCAGATCATCCACCTCGCGGAATATGCGCGCCTTCAATATGTTGCCGGTTTCTCGGTCGATCTCTTTAGCGTCGATAGCTTTCTCCACGGTACCTGCTACGCTTAGGCTTTTGGAGATTACATCCATCTTCTTGTCAAAGGATTCGAAATCGCGGAATCTGATGCGTTCCCAATACTCTTCGAAAAGAATTCTAATATTTTTGATTATGGTGTTTGCAGCCTGAATGCCAATTAGCAAGTCGCTTCCGGAATCAAAATATATAAAGCTGAGTCGATCTTCTTTTATGCCTAGGATTCTGGCAAAGTTGGCATGTAACCTGACAATCAGAGAAATGATTTTTGAAAGTCTAAGCGGTCGAATTCCTTGGCCGTCATAATCCATCACCTGGAGTTCTAAAATCTCATCTGCTGCCTTGGCTGGCGCGAGCTTTTCCTTTTCGAGAAGCCCGATGCATGAATGTGCCAAGTTTTCCAGCGAAATCAGCAACGAATGCAATTCATAAATCTCAGGATTTGCGCGCACCTGGCCCACATTTGCCGCGTTGGATATCTGGGTCTGGATTCTAGCCAGCCGCGTCGGTTCATAGATTTCGTTAATATGGAGCGAAGATACAACCTTAGATGCCTGGGGGTCGGCCATTAGGCGTTCGAACCCGGCCCGTGAACCGTAGCACAAGATCGCGAACCTGTCCTTCATGGCTTGGTCTACGGTGTGACTCTGGGGCGGGTTTCGTAAGATCGAGTTCAAAAGTGAGAGTAGGTCCTGAACTTTCAGTTCCTTCACGATCTCTCGCACAATTCGCGTGTATTGAAGTGCTTGCATTAGCTCCCTTGATAACATTTGGCGCTTGCAGGGAGCCCATAATGCAACTACATGAGGCCGTTGTCCAGCACTGCGATTGTTCCCGCCCGCTTTCCTACTCTGAGAGAATGACCCGCCATGCTAAAATCCGGGTCCGCCGAGGCTCAACATGGTGGAAGGATTCTGGATCGTGCAATACGAAGGAGTGCAGGGCAACGGCGGTGGTGTCGTCTTTTTTCTCAAAGGGCGAATCTTTGGCGGTGATAGCGGGTTCGTGTACACGGGAACTTACCAGACCGACGAGAAGACAATCACTGGGCGGGTGAAGGTCAGCAATTTCCTGCCAGAGGTTGCCAGTGTCTTCGGTATCCCTGGCGACTACGAGTTAATGCTCAAAGGCATCGTGGCAGGACAGAAAATTGAGGGTTCGGCGAATCTCGTGAATCAGGCCGCGATGGGCATTGTTGTGAAGCTGACCAGGATAGGGGACCTACCCTAGCAGCTTCTTAGGAGCCTGTGCTTCCTCTAGCACGTTCTGGTCTTTCTCTATAACCGGCACGACGATTTCTGGGAATTTATCTTCAAAAATTCCAACGGGTATGCGCCGTTTTCCTTGTAAGACATCGAGAATTCCTCGTCGCACCGCGTGTTGCTCCTGTTCAGTGTTCACCAAACCTTCGGGGTAATATGCGCCTTTCTTGACTTGCACTTTGTCGAAGTCGTAGCCGAGGCACGTACCCATCGCTTGCAACAAATCGGCAGTAAGTTCGCGGACCTTTTCGCTCGCGTTCGGCGTAGTGCGATAATTGTTAAGAAGATCGAGTAGTTCCTTCCATGCGTTGCGGACATTCTTTTCCTTTTCGTTGTCGCCGTCGAACTCAACATCTATAAGGTTTAAGGCTTGAACGAACACAGGCGCGAGGGAGGTGGCGCGGTACGACATGAGGGTCTTGAAAACCGCCAGCTTTCTGCTCCTAGCTTCACGATTTATTTCGAGGCGCTTCTGGATGTAAAGAGCCGCGACCGGGCCGACAATGATCGCAATAATTGTGATTATACTGAGAACTATGCCGGTTTTGTCCATGTACCGAGATGGTACACCGGAACCTGCTACAGCGGCAATGATCGATGGATGAAAGGCAGTTTTTGGGGGCGGCGCGGCGGCCTGGGTGGTGGAGTCACCGAGAACCGCAGCCAGCCGACGCCTAGTGATGACGGCCCGGGGCGGATTGTCAGCGGGGAGAATTTCCGCCGACAAACTCAAATCAAAGGCAAGATCGACACATCGACCGGATTACGATCCTACGGGACCGAGAATTCGCCAGTTATCGAGGAGAATTGCGGATTTTGGGGAGCGGCTATACGGGTGGTGCCGAGCGCTTGAGGTGTACCAAATGCGCATCCATCCCGCTGCGGCGAATCCTCGCGTTAGCGCTCTAGGTCGGCATCACCGGGAGACCAAGCGAAGCAGTTGATGCTCTACACTTTTGTTTCTCGCTCCATCTTAAGAGCTATCGAAACGAGGCGGTTTCGCTCATGTATATCGATCTGGGGCAAGAGATATCGAAATCGAGCGAGGATTGCCGCGTTCGAACGGTAATACTCCCAGCCTTCGTCCCTCGCCAACTTGCATCTCGGAGGATCGGCAGGGTTGGAAGTGGTTGCCGACTTCAACCCAAAACTGGTAGGGAGGAATTTAAAGCCCAGCCCGTATTTCCCGCGTTCCCCAATCGCCGGTAAAGTAGGGCAGTTGTCGATGGAAGAAGTGTGGCAAGAAAGAATCCCAGCTC
>JASHRI010000527.1 GCA_030037435.1 Candidatus Acidiferrales bacterium
TTCAATCCCGGCTCGGGAAGCTGAGAACTCATGTCCAGATTCTTTATAAATCGGCCGATCGTTGCGATGGTAATCGCAATCCTTACCGTAATCGTCGGTGGGATTTCTATAGTGCGGCTGCCGGTCTCGCAATTTCCCAACATTGTTCCGCCTGAAACGAAAATCCAAGCCACCTTCGTCGGTGCCGACGCACAAACTCTTGCTCAGTCGGTTGCCACCCCCATCGAAGAGCAGATGAGTGGCGTGGACAACATGAACTACATGTATTCGGTGAATGCTACGGCGAATGGCCAAACGACCATGACCGTCGATTTCGGCGTTCAGACGGATCCCAACACCGATCTCATCTTGACCCAGATGAGGGAAACGCAAGCGGCTGCCCAGCTTCCGTCGACAGTTGCGCAATATGGCGTGACCGTTCAGAAATCCACCACCGCGCCCATGATGTTAGTGGCTCTCTATTCGCCCAACGGCACTTACGATGCGCAGTTCCTTGCAAACTACGAGTACATCAATCTCGACGACCCCATCACGCGTATTCCCGGGATCGCCAATGTGCAGATCTTCGGCGCGGGCCAATACGCCATGCGAATTTGGCTCAAACCCGACCTGTTGGCCAAACTCGGCATCACCGTGTCCGATGTCGTGAATGCTGTTCAGTCGCAGAACACGGTGAATCCGGCTGGGCAAATTGGCAGCGAGCCGTCGCCCCCAGGCCAGGAATTCACATACTCGGTGCGGGCTCAGGGCCGCCTCGTTACTCCCGAGCAATTCGGCGACATCATCGTTCGCGAAAATCCCGACGGGGGCGTTGTCCACCTCAAAGACATTGCCAGCATCGAGCTCGGCGTCCAGAGCTACACGCTGATGGGCCGCATGAATGGAAAACCGAGCGCGATTATGGCCATCTATCAGCTTCCTGGCTCGAATGCCGTCAATGACGCGAAGGCCGTCAGGGCGCTGATGACCCAATGGAAGCCCCGCTTGCCGGCTGACATCGACTACGTTGTGTCGCTGGACCAAACTCAAGCTGTCACCGAGGGCATACGCGAGATCCTGCTGACGTTGTTCATAGCGCTCGCGCTGGTGATTGTCGTCGTCTACATTTTTCTGCAGGGCTGGCGTGCCACATTGATTCCGTTGCTCGCTGTGCCCGTTTCGCTGGTTGGTACCTTTGCGGTTTTTCCGCTATTCGGCTTCTCGATCAACACGCTTTCGATGTTTGGCCTTGTGCTTGCCATTGGCTTGGTCGTCGACGACGCAATCGTTGTCGTCGAGTCCGTCGAGCGTCATATCGAAGAGGGCCTTGCGCCCAAGGACGCCGCCTTAAAGGCCATGCAGGAGATTTCCGGCCCGGTCATTGGAATCGCCCTAGTCCTCTCCGCGGTATTCGTGCCAACGGCCTTCATACCCGGTATCACGGGACGCCTCTACCAGCAGTTCGCCGTCACCATCGCGATCTCTGTCATCATTTCGGCATTCAACGCGCTCAGTCTCAGCCCGGCGCTCTCTGCTCTCCTGCTTCGGCCAAAGAAACCCAGCAGGGGACCCTTGAGAAAATTCTTCGACTGGTTCAATCATGTCTTCGGACGTGCCACCAACGGTTACATTCGCGCCAGCGCTGCGCTGATACGCAAGAGTGCCGTCGCCGTGGTCGTCCTGCTGCTCTTTGGAGTTGTAGCGGTCTTCTTCGGCGAAAAGTTGCCCTCTGGCTTTTTGCCCGATGAGGATATGGGATACGCCTACGTAAATCTTCAGCTTCCTCTTGCAGCTTCGCTCCAGCGCACAGACGAAGCCGCCAGGCAGGTCGAGGCCGTGCTTGCGAAAACCCCGGGCGTTCAATACACAACGAGTGTCATTGGCTTCAGCCTGCTCAGCTACGTGCAAACGAGCTACAACGCCTTCTTTTTCGTCAGCTTGAAGCCCTGGAACGACCGCAAACAACAGGCTGAGCAATTCCAAGCCATTAAAGATCGCCTGAATCACGAACTTGCCCGGCTTCCGCAGGGATCAGCATTTAGTTTCTCTCCGCCTGCTATCCCGGGCGTTGGCACTTCCGGCGGTTTTACTTTTGTACTCGAAGATCGCGGCGGAAATGACACGTCGTACCTCGCCTCCAACGTGGACAAATTCCTCGCCGCCGCTTCCAAGCGTCCGGAAATCGCCGGCATTACCTCATCGATGCTGCCGAGCGTTCCGCAGCAGTTCGTTGACGTGGACCGCGAGAAAGTGCTGAAACAGGGCGTGCCGATTTCTGACGTCTACCAGACGCTGCAAACCTTTATGGGTGGGCTCTTCGTAAATTATTTCAATCGTTTCGGGCGCCAGTGGCAAGTCTACCTGGAAGCTCAAGGCAACTATCGAACGAACGCGCAGGATGCCGGCCAATTCTATGTCCGCAACAACTCCGGCCAGATGGTTCCACTCTCCGCCTTGACCAAGTTTGAGCCTCGCACCGGCCCTGAATACATCATGCATTACAACGAATATCCCTCTGCGCAAATCAACGGCAACGCCGCCGCAGGATACAGTTCCGATCAGGCTATGGCTGCGCTCGAGCAAGTGTTCGCGCAAACAATGCCGCACGACATGGCCTTCGACTATATGGGCATGTCGTTCCAGCAGAAGCAAGCCGAGCAGGGCATTTCCTCCACCACGATTTTCGGAATTTCCATTCTGTTTGTTTTCCTGATCCTCGCGGCGCTTTACGAAAGTTGGTCGCTGCCCTTTAGCGTGCTCTTGAGCACGCCGGTCGCAGTTTTCGGAGCTTTCGGAGTCTTGCTCTTGCGTCGTTACCTCGTGCAAGCCTTCTATCCGCCATACATGGTGCAGATCGAAAACGACGTCTATTCGCAGATCGGTTTGGTAATGCTGATTGGCCTTGCAGCCAAAAACGCGATTCTGATCGTCGAGTTTGCCAAAGACGAATACGAAAAGGGTAAGCCGCTCGTAGACGCGGCGCTTGCGGGAGCACGCCTACGCCTTCGTCCGATCCTGATGACGTCCCTGGCCTTCATTTTCGGATGCGTGCCTCTCTGGTTCGCATCGGGTACCGGATCGGTAGCTCGTCAAATCATGGGCACAACGGTGATTGGCGGCATGTTGGCCGCTAGCGCGATCGCAATCTTCTTCATTCCCGCGATCTTCTATGTCGTCGAGCGCCTTTCAGGAGGCAAGCGCCACAGCTTGGCACAATCGCCCTCGCGCGCCACCCCGCAGGAGGGTGATTGAGATGAGAAGATTGGCGCTGCTGGCCATCGGGCTGTTGCTCGTCGGCTGTGCCGTTGGGCCCAACTACAAGCGGCCCACCATCGATACCCCCGCGGCATATCGCGGCGCACCTTCCAGCCAGCCTTCCGCCGCCTCTGCTGAATCGCTGGGAAATGAAAAATGGTGGGATGTATTCCAGGACCCCGTATTGCAGCAATTGATTCGCACTGCCTTGCAGCAGAACTACGATGTTCAAATCGCCGCCACTCGCGTCCTCCAGGCCCAGGCGCAGCTCGGCATCACTCGCGCTAACCAATTTCCGATGGTGGGTGCCGGAGCCGAGGGGCTCAGCGAGCGAAATCCGAAAATTTCGAGCGCCTTTCCGTCGTACGTGGCAAATGTTGCCCAGGTCGATCTCTCAGTCATCTGGAACCTCGATTTTTGGGGAAAATATCGCCGCCAGACGGAAGCCGCGCGCGCCAGCCTTCTTGCCACGGAATGGGGCCGCCGCGCGGTTCTCACTTCCGTCGTATCTAGTGTAGCCGCTGCTTACTTCCAGCTTCGCGAACTCGACTCCGCTCTCGATCTATCGAAAAGTACCCTCGCCTCGCGTCAGGATTCGCTGAGGCTTACCAATGTGCTTGCCAAGAACGGCTCCGCTTCCTTGCTCGACGTGCGTCAATCGGAGCAGCTCGTTTACACCGCTGCCGAAACAATTCCCGATCTTGAGCGACAGATCGCGCAGCAGGAAGACTCTCTCAGCATCCTGCTCGGCGAAAATCCAACATCCATTCCCCGCGGCCGCCGGCTCATCGAACAGCTAACCCCGCCCACCGTCCCCGCCGGTTTGCCCTCCGAACTTCTCGAGCGCCGTCCGGACATACGCGAAGCCGAAGAGGATCTGATCGCGGCGAATGCACAGATCGGTGTTGCGAAGGCCGCCTACTTTCCGAGCATCACTCTCACCGGCACGGCAGGCACGGAAAGCTACGATCTCGCCAAGCTCTTCAACGCTTCCTCCGGACTCTGGAACACCGGTGCTTCGCTCACGCAGCCCGTCTTCGAAGCGGGAGGCCTTCGCTCCGGTCTGCGTCTCGCTCAGGCACAGGAACAGCAGATGTTGCTCGCATACAAGCAAACGATCATAGGAGCGTTCCAGCAGGTGTCCGACGCGCTGGTCGCATACCAGAAAAATCGCGAGTTCCGCGAGCAACAGCAGTTGCTCACTTCCGCGACGCAGGACAGCGATCGCCTCTCCAATCTGCTTTACCAGCATGGTGGCGCGAGTTACCTCCAGGTGCTCACCAGCGAAACAAATTACTTCGCTGCGGAGCTCAGTCTTCAGCAGGCGCAACTCAATGAGAGGCTCGCCCTCGTCCAGCTCTACAACGCTCTCGGCGGGGGCTGGCAACAGTAAATCGAAAGTCTTCCATCCCAAGAACCGTGGCTGCCACTCAACCTCCAGCGTCTCGATGGAACATTTCGCACTCGTGGCGCGCGCTCACGCACCGCAACTTCCGTCTCTTCTTTGGCGGTCAAAGCATTTCGCTCATCGGCACTTGGATGACGCGCATCGCCACCAGTTGGCTCGTCTACCGCCTCACCGGATCGGCCCTCCTTCTCGGCCTCGTCGGCTTCGCGGGACAGATCCCCACCTTCCTGCTGGCTCCGTTCGCTGGTGTCTGGGTCGATCGCCTCAATCGCCGCCAGGTGCTTGTCGTTACCCAGACGCTCGCCATGCTCCAATCTTTCGCCCTCGCCGCGCTGACCCTCGCAAGAATAATCACCATCCCCGAAATCATTGCTCTCAGCGCCTTTCAAGGCCTCATCAACGCCTTCGATATGCCAGGACGCCAAGCCTTCTTGGTCCAAATGGTCGAGGATCGCGCGGATCTCGGCAACGCCATCGCCATCAACTCCTCCATGGTCAACTTGGCTCGCCTGGTCGGGCCATCTCTCGCCGGTATCGTGATCGCCGCTTCCAACGAAGGCTTCTGCTTCCTGATCGACGGCATCAGCTACATCGCCGTGATCGCTTCGCTGCTCATGATGCGGTTGGACGCAGCCGCGATCAAACGCGAAGTCGCCTCAATGCTCGACCAACTCAAGGAAGGCTGGAC
>JASHRI010000528.1 GCA_030037435.1 Candidatus Acidiferrales bacterium
ATATTCGTCACATGCCGCAACCTCTCAAGCCTCCTGCATTGCGCCCCGGCGACGGAGTCCGTGTGCTTTCGCTGGCAAGCCCGGTAAAGGAAGATCTTCTGAAAAAGGGCTACGACGAGATCGCTCGGTTAGGCTATGTGCCCAAGGTTGATTGCGCGGCAGCCTTGGCACGCGAGAGTTATTTCGCGGGGTCAGCCGCAGACCGGCTCGACGCGCTTGAGAAAGCCCTTGCCGATCCTGCGGTCCGGGCGATTTTCTGCTCGCGTGGTGGCTATGGTTCCAACTATTTGCTGGACGGCCTAAACGCTGCGTCGGCGTCGCCCAAGATTCTACTCGGCTCGAGCGATATCACTTCGCTTCAGTTGTTCTTGTGGCAAAAGCTGCGTTGGGTGACTTTTTACGGCCCGATGGTCGCGTCGAACTTTCATCATGGAGCCGGCGCTTCGCATGGCTATGATCGTTCGAGCTTGCTTCATGCTGTCACTGAGACGGGTCCGGGTTGGTCAGTTGACTTGCAAGGGGAATCGCTCGTGTCAGGAACAGCGGAAGGCGTGCTACTCGGTGGTTGCCTTACACTGATCGAATCGGGGCTCGGCACTCCGTGGCAACTGGATACGCGCGGCTCGATTCTTGTGTTGGAAGATCGAGGCATGAAGCCGTACCAAGTGGATCGCGCCCTGATGCATCTCAAACAAGCGGGGCATCTGCGCGGCGTCGCCGGAGTCGTTCTTGGCGATTTTCCGGACTGTGATCCTCCGGAGGGCGGCGAAAGCGTACGAGACGTGGTGCAGCGCATTCTTACCCCCATGGGCGTGCCCATCGTCTGGGGCGCAGCCATAGGGCACACATCGCGCGCTGCATTGACGTTGCCGCTCGGCGTACACGTCCGGCTCGTAGGGGAAAACAGAGCGGGAACGTCATCGCGGCTTGAGATTCTTGAGCCCGCATGCACCGTGTAGCGGACCGTTGTGTAGCAGAGGGGAGCAGGTATTTGGTATGACCGCAAACGTGGCGAAATCTGTGATTGAACACGTCCACTTGCTGGGCATCGGAGGCGCGGCAATGGCTCCCGTCGCCGGCATGCTCAAAGAGCGCGGCTTCCGGGTCAGCGGTTCCGATGTTAGCATGTATCCGCCGGCTTCCACTCTGCTCCGTTCGCTCAACATTCCGTGGAACGAGGGCTACCGCGAAGAAAATTTAAGGCCTGCACCCGATCTTGTGGTTGTCGGCAACGCAATTTCCCGGGGCAATCCAGAGCTCGAGCGGGTCCTCGACGACAAAATTCCGTACTGCTCCATGCCGCAGCTTCTGGAAGATCATTTCATTCCCGGCCACACCTCGGTTGTCATCGCCGGCACGCACGGCAAGACTACAACCACCGCCATGCTCGCCTGGATACTTCACACCGCGGGCCGGCGCCCCGACTTCCTGATTGGCGGGGTGGCGCCGAACTTCGGCGATCGCAGCTACGGGCTTGGCGGCGGGGAAGAGTTCGTGATCGAAGGCGACGAATACGACACGGCTTTCTTTGATAAGGGTCCAAAATTTCTGCACTATCGTCCCGACGAGTTGATTCTTACTTCGCTCGAATTCGACCATGCGGATATTTACGCCGATCTAGCCTCGATCGCGCTTCAGTTTCGCCGCCTCGTGAACCTGGTCCCGCGACGAGGCCGAATCCTGATCTGGGGTGAGAGCCGCGAGCTGAAAGAAGCCGTCGCGAAGGCCTTTTGCAAGGTCGAAACCTTCGGCCTGACCCCGGATTGCGATTGGTGCGCGGGCGACATTCAGTGGCACGATTCGGCAACTGAATTTCGCGTCGCCTACCGGGGCAATCACGTGGCGCGGATCCGCACTCCCGTGGCAGGCCGGCACAATGTTCTCGACGCGCTTGCGGCCATCGGCCTCGCTCATGGCCGAGGCGTTCCGGCGGATGCGATTGGGCGCGCCCTAGCAACTTTCGAGAGCGTCAGAAAGCGTATGGAAATCAAGGGCGAAGCGGACGGCGTTCTCGTCGTCGAGGATTTTGCGCATCATCCGACGGCAATTCGCCTAACGCTCGAGGCGGCTCGGACCTGCTGGCCCGGGCGAAAGATATGGGCCGCCGTGGAGCCGCGCTCCAATACGATGCGACGGAAAGTCTTTCAAGACTCCCTGCCCGACGCTCTTTCGCTCGCAAACGGCGTTCTTTTCGGCCCCGTCAGCCGTGCGCAATTGCTTTCCGATGATGATCGGCTTTCGCCCGAGGCCATTGCGCAGTCGGTCCGCGCGCGCGGCGTTGCCGCGGCGGCGTTGCCTTCCGCCGAAGCTGTTGCCGATCACCTCGCTAATCAAGCCTCGCCGGGAGACGTCGTGCTGATCATGTCCAACGGCAACTTTGACGGCCTCACAACCAAGCTCTTGGAAAAACTCACCGCCCGAGCCGGTGTCCGGACGTGATGCACTGCGCTCGCAAGTTGTGGCATTGTGGAGCTCGATTTGGACCAGTTACGAGCGTCAAATTGCCGCTTTTGTCCTTCGCCGCAATGCTATGGGTCTGTCTTGCCAGCCCCGCCGCGGCGACAATTCGATATCGAGTTTCGTTTAGCCAGCCGGACCAGCATCTCTTTCACGTTACGATGACCGTTCCGGCCGAAGGCCCTTCGCTCGTCGTTGCCCTCCCCGCCTGGAATGCTCTTTACCAAGTTCATGATTTCACGTACCGCCTCCGCGACTTGCATGCCGCGGAGGCCGCGTCCAATTCCGTCGAGCTGCAAATGGATCCGCTCGACAAGGAGACTTGGCGCATTTCTACGCCAGCGGAAGCCAAATCGCTGCATGGCGACATCGAAGTCGACTATGCGATCCAGTGGGACGACGCCGGGCCGTTCAACTCTCAGCTCGACGATCACCATGCATTCATCAATCTTGCCGAAATCCTTCTATACGTTCCTGACCGTCGTGCGGAAGATACTCTCGTTCAATTCGTCGATCTTCCCTCCGGCTGGCGCACTGCCGCTCAACTGGCTACGGCTCAGGCCGACAATACGTACGCCGCGCACAGCTACGATGCGTTGGTCGACGCCCCCGTGGAGGCTGGTGAATTCGACCAATTTGATTTCGCGGATGGCGGCGTGAATTTCCGCGTTGTCGTTGACTCGAACTCGTGGAGCAAGCCCCGGCTGGAAGACGAGCTGCGCCGAGTAACGACGTATGAATTGCAACTGATGGGCGGTCCGCCGCCTTTTGACCCGCCGTCCGGCGGCTACACGTTCTTTTTCCACATCGGCCCCTACGCCGACGAAGGCGGCGGGGGCATGGAGCACCGAAACTCGACGGCCATCGCTGCGACGTCAGTGGATGCGGCTGGCGCCATCGCGGCGCATGAATTCTTTCATTCCTGGAATGTGAAGCGCATCCGCCCCCAATCTCTTGAGCCGGTAGACTACACGAAGGAGCAATACACGCGGGCCCTGTGGTTTGCCGAGGGGGTCACCAGCACCTACGCTTCGTACACCCTTGAGCGCACTGGCTTGTGGTCCAAGGATCATTTCTACGCCGATCTGGCTTCGCAAATTGATACGCTTCAGTCGCGGCCAGCTCGCAAATGGCAGAGCGTAGAGGAATCAAGCATCGACGCGTGGCTCGAGAAATACGACGCATACGACAGCCCGGACCGGAGCATTTCCTACTACAACAAGGGCCAGATTTTGGGCGTCATGCTCGACTTGGCGATCCGCGATGCAACCGACAATCGCAAGTCTCTCGACGACGTTCTTCGGCGCATGAATCAGGAGTACGCGCGCGCCGGAAAGTTCTACGACGACAGCAATGGCATTCGCGCCGTCGTCGAAGAGGTCTCCGGCAAGAGTTTTGCCGACTTTTTCCGTCGCTACGTCTCCGGCACCGACGAGATTCCCTACAATGACTTCCTGAGCTTCGCTGGCCTGGAGCTAAAGACAAATTCGATAGCATCGGACGCTCCTAACTCCACGATTTCCGAGATCGCCCATCCAACCGAGCGCCAGCGAC
Organism: Candidatus Acidiferrales bacterium; assembly: GCA_030037435.1. GTDB lineage: Bacteria > Acidobacteriota > Terriglobia > Acidiferrales > UBA7541 > Palsa-295. The sequence goes on from JASHRI010000528.1 coordinate 4,012, forward strand.
GGATTCGAGAGGGACTGCTGCACGGCACGACGGACTCGGCCGCTTCCGCCGCATCTGCTCGATGATTCGC
>JASHRI010000529.1 GCA_030037435.1 Candidatus Acidiferrales bacterium
CAAATGTTGATCGGTGGAAAGTGGACGGACCCTTCCACGGGAAGCTGGTTCGAGACGGTGAATCCGTTCACCGGTTCGGCATGGGCGCTGGTCCCGCGCGGAGCGAAGGAAGATGTGGACCGCGCGGTTGCGGCTGCGAAATCGGCATTCTACGGCTCCGAATGGCGCAAGCTCACGGCTACCGCTCGCGGCGCGCTGCTGCATCGCCTTGCAGACCTGATCGCCGCGGAGGCCGACCGGCTCTCCGACATCGAGACCACCGATAACGGAAAGTTGATCGCTGAAATGCGCACCCAGGTGAAGTACATGCCCCAGTGGTTTCGCTATTTCGGCGGGCTCGCAGACAAAGTCGAAGGTCGTGTGATTCCCATAGACAAACCCGGCGTCTTCAACTTCACGCGAGAGGAGCCGCTCGGCGTCGTGGCCGCAATCACGCCGTGGAACTCACCGCTCATGTTGGCCACGTGGAAGTTGGCGCCCGCGCTGGCCGCAGGAAATACCGTGGTGTGGAAGCCCTCGGAATTCTCATCCGTTTCTGCGCTCGAATTCGGGCCACTGTTTGAGCGCGCCGGATTTCCGCCAGGCGTGGTGAACATCGTCACCGGGTTTGGCGCTGAAGTGGGCGAGCCGCTGATCACCCATCGCGATGTGGCTAAAGTCGCGTTCACCGGCGGCGACCGCACCGGCGAACACGTGTATCAGCTCGCGGCGAAGGGCATCAAGCGGCTTACGCTCGAGCTGGGTGGTAAATCCGCTAACATCGTTTTCGACGATGCCGAAATGGACGAAGCGGTGAAAGGAGTCATTTCCGGAATTTTCGCCGCCACGGGCCAGACGTGCATTGCCGGCTCGCGTGCGCTGATCCATCGGCCAATTCACGACAAGTTTGTCGATCGCCTGTTGGCCATGGCAAAAACTGCGCGTATGGGCAATCCGCTGGAAACGACGACGCAAGTCGGTCCCGTGACCACGCGCCCGCAATATGACAAGGTGCTCGACTACATTCGCATCGCGAAGGAAGAAGGCGCGGTGTGCAAGCTGGGCGGCGGACCTGCAACGCGGCCGGAATGCGGCTCGGGCTGGTTTATCGAGCCGACAATTTTCACCGGCGTGCGTCCTGACATGCGCATCGCGCAAGAAGAAGTGTTCGGCCCCGTGCTTTCGATCATTCCCTTCGACGATGAAGAGGAAGCCATCCGCATTGCGAACAATACGCAATACGGCTTGGCCGCGGGCGTGTGGACCAGCAGCATCCGTCGCGCGCTGATGATGTCTGAACGCCTCGAAGCCGGCACGGTGTGGGTGAACACCTATCGCGCTGTCAGCTATATGTCGCCGTTTGGCGGCTACAAGCGGTCAGGGATCGGACGCGAAAGCGGCATTGAGTCGATCCGCGAGTATTTGCAGACGAAAAGCGTGTGGATTGACATTGCCGGGAACGCGCCAAATCCTTTTGTGATGCGGTGACGACAGCGCAGCGGCGCGTCGTGCGACTCAGACGGCAGGCATTGCGCGGTCGGAATCGGCAGGCCGCGCGCCGCGGCCGATCGACCACCACAGCGCCATGCCTAGCGCGGGCACCAGGCTAAGCGATATAAACGTCGCTGCGTAGCGTCCACGGTCGAACCAGCCGCCATAGACGAGCAGCAGGATCGCCACCACTGCCGACCACGCTCCCGAGCCGATTCCCGCCACCATTCCGGTCCCGTCGCGCGGATAGTCGCGCGCGCCCAGATGCAAGGCGAACACGATGAATCCTGTTGAGACGAACATCGCCCAGGAAAAAAATGCCAGCGCTACGACCCACGATTTCGTGAATGTCGTCAACCCCGGTATCAACGCGAGACACGCCAACAGCACGTGCAGGCGCACAGGCCGTGGATTATCGCGCACAAAACGGTCCGCGACCCAGCCCCAGAAATAATAGCCGCACTCCCAGCACAGCGCGGGAATCCACAGCACTTCGCCGAGCCGCGCTTGCGTCAATCCCAGAGCGCGATTCAAATACAGCGGACTCAAATACAGCGTGGGGCCCAGCGCCGCGCCTCCTAGTCCCATATCAACCACCAGCAGCCAGAATCGCCGCTCCAGCAAATTCGGCAGCCGCAATTTGCTTCGCGTTCGCGTCGGCGGCTTCAGCAGCGGCGGCCGCGCGACGAACCACCACACCGCGAGCCAAGCCGCACCCAGCGCGCCGGTGACCAAAAATGCCGCGCGCCATCCGAACTTGAGCGCAATCGGCGTAATCACCAGCGGCGCAAAAATCGCGCCCAGCGAGGCTCCGCTATAGGAGATTCCCATTCCGCGCGACTGGCGTTCGCGTGGCAGGGAATCGGCTGCGGTCCGCAAGCCGCCTGGAAACGTGGCGCCTTCGCCGAAGCCCAGCACACCTCGCGCGGCTGCAAAGCCCAAGAATCCCGCCACCCACGCGTGCGACACACTGGCGATCGTCCATATTCCGACGGCGGCGAGCATGCCCACGCGCAGGCCAACGTAGTCAAGCAGCGATCCCCACAGCGGATTCGCGATCATGTAGACAATGGAAAAAATCGAAATGGCGTCGGCGTAGGATTCAGCACTGAGGCCCGTATCTTTCAGGATCATCGGCGAGATTACGGCGAGTGCCTGGCGATCGATGTAGGAGAGCAGCGAGCACGTCAACATCACGACGACGGGCACCCACATGCGCAAGCCCGAGGCAAAGGAGTTCTCTTCGTTCGTTGTGCGGGGGACGGCTGCGGGGACGCTGCTCGTCATTCGGATTTAGTGGTGTCCAGCGGAGGGGATCACTGCGGTGACCTCGCGCTCCTCTTGCTTTGGTTTGCGCGCCATGGCTTTTTCGGAGATGCGGGCGCGACGCTCGTCGCGGCGGCGCGCATTCGCCATGTCGCGCTCCTTGAATTCCGGCAGCACTTCCTTCGCGAAAAGGCGAAACGAGGAGCACGTCAGCTCGTGCGGCGTGCGTCCCACCTGCCCCACGCCGATCACTTGGTCGATGCCGGACTCTTCGAATTCGCGCAACTGTTCGCGAACCATTTTCGGCGTGCCTACGCAAAATTGCGCCAGGGATTCCGGCGCGCCTCCGTCTTTTTTCGGCGCGGTCGTGAATTCGTGCCACAAGTCCGTCTTGCCCGGCCGGTGCTCGCCGAAAAAACTGTAATGGCCTAGGCCGTAGAGGAAAAATCCGTAGCTTTCGTTGCGAACTTTTTCGAGGAGCTTTTGGTCCATATCGCACAAAAACGGCGTGGCCACCGCGAAATTCGGGTTTACCGCATAGCCGAGCGGCACCGACTCGTTTTCGATCACCTCGTAGTAGTCCTTCACCCACTGGCGAGCTTCGTCTGGGCTGACGAACGAAAACGTAAGCGCTCCCAGGCCCAGCCTCGCTGCGTCGAGGATCGATTCGCGCCGCGAACATGCCATCCAGAGCGGGGGATGTGGCTTTTGCAGCGGCTTGGGAATCACATTACGCGGCGGCACGCTCAAAGTTTTGCTCTCATAACCGGTGAACGGATTTTCCACCAGCATTCGCACCGCAACTCGAAACCCTTCGATCTGCAGATTCTTTTTTTCGGGCTGCGGCACCAGGAATCCGCCTAATTCGTTCAATGTGGCGCCCGATCCCGTGCCGAATTCCGTTCGTCCGCCGCTGATCAGGTCGAGCGTGGCGACGCGCTCGGCAACGCGCGCGGGATGATTGATTTGCGCCGGCGTCTGCACGATCCCATGGCCCAGGCGGACGTTCTTCGTTCTCTGACTGCACGCGGCGAGGAAAATTTCCGGGGCCGACGAGTGCGAATATTCCTCCAAGAAATGATGTTCGGTGGCCCAGACGTAGTCAAAACCCGACTGATCGATCACTTCCGCCTGCTCCAGCAAATCTTTCAGGAGCGTGTATTCCGATTCGGCCGACCATGGCCGCGGAAGTTGATGCAAAAACGAGCTGCCCATTTTCATTGCGGTGCCTTTCGACGTGTTATGCCGGCCCTATTCTACGTGAGTAGTTAAGCCGTACAAATGCTTTTACGTCAATAAACGACTGACGCAAGTAGCGTTTTTCCGGTCCGCGCTTGGGCACTGGAATTGGCGCCCGTCGCGGGTATAATGCGCGCAGACCGAACGGAGGTGCTTTATGGCGACACCCAGCAGACCGCAGGAGGACGCGATGTCCGAAGAGAAACGGAACGAAGAGATCGCTCGCAATTTTTTCGCAACTCTCAGCACCGGCGACCTGGAAAAGCTGCGGCCGCTATTCCACGAGCAGGCGGTCTGGCGCGTGATGGCTACAGGCATTCCCGGAGCGGGTGAACGGCAGGGCCGTGACAATATCATCGACAATTTCCTCGCTCCCGTGCGCGGCATGTTTGTGCCCGGCGATCCCAAGGTTCACGTCGACCGGTTGATTTGCCAGGGCGCTTTTGTGGCGGCGGAGACGCGCGGCATCGGGAAGTTCAAGAACGGCAAGGAATACAACAACAAGTATGCGTTTGTGCTCGAGGTCAAGGACGGCAAGGTCTTCGCGCTGCGGGAGTACATGGATAGCTACTACGTCAGCTCGCTGGGAGTGTCGCCCGGAAATTCCTAGTAGCCATCGGCCAGCTCGGCAAGCCCGAGAAGCAATTCGCGAGACCGAGGCAGAGCGCGGGCGACGCTAGCGGCGGAAGAGGAACGTAAGCAGGAACGCCGCCGTTTTGAAATTCAGCATCCTCAGCCCGTTTCGCGCTTCTTGGGGCGTGAGTTTGGCCGTCATCGGCATCGAGCCGAACACTTTTCCTTTGCAGACCAGCCGGCCGCCCTCGCATTCGAGAGAAGTGATCTGCATCAGCTCGCTGTTGTCCTGCCCGTAGATTTTCATCATCGCTGTTGCCCGATTTTGTCGAAGTTGATTTTCAGATCCTCGCACATCGTCATCGCCGTTGCGCGGCCTGCGCCAAACACACCTCCGCCCGGATGCTGGAACGGGCCGACCAGGTAGAGCCGCTCGATGCCGGGCACGGTGTTCATGCCAAGATCGGGCGTTGGCCGATGCGCGCCAGATTGATAGAGGTACGGCGCGGCGCCATGCAGGTCGCCTCGCTGGAAGCTCTCGGAGCAGCGTTCGAGATCGAGCGGGCTATCGCACACGTAAGCGACGATGTTCTGCGGCGTCAAGTTTTCACAGAACTTCGCGGTGCGCTCGATCATCGTCTGCGCAAATGCATCCTTGGCCTTGTCCCAGTGCCGTGGACCGCCATCGGGATGCGAGTAGGGCACGTAATCCCAGATATGAAATGTGGCCTTGCCCGCGGGGCAGCGCGTCGGATCGTGATTCGATGGGCACGCGATGCCGAGCAGGGCGCTATCAGGGATTCGGCCGTAGCGCAATGCATCGAAATACTGCCGCAACACGGTCATATTCGCCGGCACGAGATCCGTGAAGTACGATTTACTCACGTGCGGCCCGGCTTTGAAACGAAGCGGCTCGTT
>JASHRI010000530.1 GCA_030037435.1 Candidatus Acidiferrales bacterium
AGCCGAGCATTTGCACGCTCTGCACCGGCGGATGCGGCATGCTGGTGCGCGTGATGGAAGGCGATGCGGAAGTGGTCCGCAACGGCCAGCTCGGCGTGATGAAGATGGGGCTGGCGAAAAAGTTGGAAGGGAATCCGAATCATCCGATCAGCCGCGGCAAACTTTGCCCTCGGGGACAAGCCGGACTGCAGGTCACGTACCACCCGGATCGCGTGCGCACTCCGCTGGCGCGTTCGGGGCCGCGCGGCTCGGGGCAGTTCAAGCAAATCACGTGGGACGACGCGGTCAAGCAGGTGGTGGCGCGGCTAGCCGATCTCGACGCGAAGAAGCAGCAGAACGGATTTGCGTTTTTGACATCGCCGCTGCGCGGCCAGCGCGCGAATATCGTTTCCAACTTTGTGACGGGCGTGAAAGGGGATCGATGGGTGCAGTTTGCACTCCTCGACGACCCGGTCGGACGGCTCGCGAACCTTGCGACGTTTGGCCAGGACGCGCCGGTGACGGCTGACCTGGGGCAATCGAGGTACGTGATTTCGTTCGGCGCGGACTTCCTGGGAACGTGGAATTCTCCGGTGGCGCAGTCGCTTGGATACGGCGAGATGCGCAAGGGGCATCCCGGGCAGCGCGGCAAACTGGTGCAGGTTGAGCCCCGCATTTCGCAGACGGGCGCGAGCGCGGACGAATGGATTCCGTGCAAGCCTGGAGCCGAGGGAGTTTTCGCGCTCAGCTTGGCTCACGTGATCCTGCGCGACAAGCTGCGCCCGGCGAATTCGACGGCTGGTTCGCGGATTGATGGTTGGGCGCAGGGTCTACAGGACTACGCGCCGGAGAAGGCAGAGGCGCAGACCGGCGTGCCGGCCGCGATGGCCACGCGAATCGCTCACGAGGCCTGTGCGAATGAGCCCGCGGTTGCACTGATCGGATCCGGCGCGACGGCGCAGACAAACAGCTTCTTCAACGCGATCGCCGTGAATGCTTTGAATGAACTTTTCGGCAGCGCGGGCAAGCCGGGAGGCGTGCTGTTCACGCCGGCGGCGCTGCCGGAAGCGAAAAACGCTACGTCGTCCGAAAAGCCGGAGTCGTGGGCGTTTGGCGCTTTCCTGCAGCAGATGCAATCGGCGCCGGACTCGGTGACGACGCTGTTTCTTTACAACGCCAATCCGGTGTTTGCGCTGCCGACGGCGTGGCACGTGCGCGAAGTGCTGGAAAAAATACCATTCATCGCCAGTTTTGGAAGTTTCATCGATGAGACGAGTATTCTGGCGGATTTGATTCTTCCGGATCATTCGCCGCTCGAATCGTGGCTCGACGATGCACCGCCATCGGGCAGCGCCGGAATGGTGGTTAGCGTGGCGCCGCCGGCTGTGCATCCGCTGCACGATACTCGCTCGATGGCCGATGTGCTGCTCGACGTGGCGCATCAGGTGGGCGGCGATGCGGCCAAGGCACTGCCGTGGAAAACGTACGACGAGGCGATCCAGGCCGCTTTTGCGACACTCTATAAAGAGCAGGGAACTAAAGCGGCGAAAGACGCGGACGAGTTCTGGTCGAAGGCGCAGGACCAAGGCGGATGGTGGAGCACGGAGGCGAAACCAGCTGCCGCCGTCGCGGGGAAATTGCCTGGCGCGCCGCTGAAGAATGCCGGGCCGAGTTTTGACGGCAGCCCGGACGCGTATCCGTTCCATTTTCTCCCATTCGCTTCGCAGATGTTTTACGACGGGTCGCTCGCTCACCTGCCGTGGATGCAGGAAGCGCCCGATCCGCTTTCGACGGTGATGTGGGGCACTTGGGTTGAACTGAACCCCGCGACGGCGAAAAGCCTGGGAGTGACCCAGGGAGATATCGTTGAGGTTGCGTCGCAACACGGCACGCTGCACGCACCGGCGCTGCTGACGCCGGGCATCGCGCCGGATGTTGCGGCCATGCCGATCGGCCAGGGGCACGAAAATTTCACGCGTTACGCCAGCGGCCGCGGAGCAAACCCGATGTCGATCCTCGCTGCGATGACGGTGGCGGAAACGGGTTCGTTGGCTTGGGCGGCGACGCGCGTGAAAGTCTCGCGCGTTGGGGAAGGGAAAATGATTTTGTTCGGCGGCAGTTTGCGAGAGGAATCGCCGGAATTGAAACACCGGTAGAGAGAAGGACAGGAAACATCGATGGCTCGTCAATGGGGCATGGCAATCGATCTGGACCGCTGCACAGGCTGTGAAGCCTGTGTGGTGGCGTGCCACGCGGAGAACAACATCTCGACGGTTGGCGAAAAAGAGGCGGCGCGTAGCCGCGCAAAGCATTGGATTCGCGTGGAGCGCTACTACGAGGGTGATTTCCCGGACGTGAAGGTGAAATTTATGCCGGTGCTTTGCCAGCAGTGCGGCACTGCTCCGTGCGAACCGGTCTGCCCGACGTTTGCCAGCTATCACACCGAAGAGGGCCTAAACGGCCAGGTGTACAACCGCTGTATCGGAACGCGATATTGCGCGAATGCGTGTCCCTACAACGTGCGCTTCTTTAATTTTTTCAATCCGATTTGGGATAAGCCGCTCAACCTGCAGCTGAATCCAGACGTGTCAGTTCGCGAAGTTGGCGTGATGGAAAAGTGCACGTTCTGCGTGCAGCGCATCAAGGCGGGCGAAATTCAGGCGCAGGCGGAAAAGCGGGAAGTGCGAGACGGAGAAATCACGCCGGCTTGCGTGCAGTCGTGTCCCACGCAGGCGATGGTTTTTGGAGATTTGAACGATCCCGACAGCCAGGTTTCGCGCCTGGCGCGGTCGAGTCGCGGCACCAAACTGCTGGCCGAAGTCGGGACGAACCCTAAGGTAACTTACCTGCAACAGGATTCATGGCATGGCGACGAAAACGCCTGATCAAATCAGCGAAGATTTGCTTCGACCGCTGTCCGGCTTCTCGCCGCGCTATCTGATTTCGCTGGCGATCCTCCTGATCATCGTCACTGCTGCAGGCTACGCTTTTGGGGCGCAAATTTATTCCGGCCTTGGACTCGCTGGTATCAACCGGCCCGTCTTCTGGGCTTTCTACATCACCAATTTCGTTTTCTGGATTGGCCTGAGCCACGCGGGAACGCTGATTTCGGCCATTCTGCGCCTGTGCAATGCGACGTGGCGGCGCCCAGTTACGCGTTGCGCCGAGGTGATCACGGTCTTCGCGCTCTCCATTGGCGCGATGTTTCCGGTGATTCACTTGGGGCGTCCGTGGCTGGCGTTCTGGCTATTTCCGTACCCGAGCGAGCGCGGGATTTGGCCTAACATTCGCTCGCCGCTGCTTTGGGACTTCTTCGCCATCAATACCTATTTGATCGGCAGTGTCACGTTTTTGCTGCTTCCGATCATTCCGGACCTCGCGCTGATTCGCGACACCGCGACGGGAACGCGGCAGCGGATCTATCGCGTGCTTGCACTCGGCTGGCGCGGCACGTCGAAGCAGTGGCATCGCCTGGAAACCGCGATGCACATCATGGCGATCGCGATTATTCCCGTGGCTGTGTCGGTGCACAGCATCGTGTCGTGGGATTTCGCGATGGCGCCGGTGCCGATGTGGCATTCGACTATCTTCGCCCCCTATTTCGTCGCGGGGGCCATCTTCAGCGGCATTGCCGCGCTGATTATCGCGATGGCATGCTTGCGACAATTCCTGCATCTCGAAGACTATTTGCTGCCGATTCATTTCGAGAATCTGGGCAAACTGCTCTTTGTGATGAGCCTGCTGTGGTTCTATTTCGTTTTTTCAGAGCGGCTGACGGGTTGGTACGGCAACGAATCCGCGGAGATGACGGTCTTCTGGCTGACGCAGCGCGGCGCGTTCTCACCGCTATTTTGGACTATGGTGTTCTGCAATTTCATAATTCTGTTTCCGTTTTTGGCGATCAAGAAACTGCGGACGATTACGGGCGTCGTGATTGCGTCGGTGGCGGTTGTGGTCGGCATGTGGCTCGAACGATTTCTGATCATCGTGCCGTCGCTGGCGCACAAATATCTTGCGTATAGCTGGGGATCCTATCGGCCTACTTGGACGGAGATTACGATTACAGTGGGAACGTTTGCGGCCATGTGCGCGCTTTACATGATCTTCGCGAAAATTGTTCCGATTATTTCGGTGTGGGAACTCAAGGCTGGCTTGCATCCTGTGCAGCAGGCGTCTCACGCGCTGCCGCAGCCGGATGAAGTAAGGGCCGAGTAACATGGCGACGCTCAACTCCATTTATGGTTTGTTTCCCGATCCGGACTCGGCGGACCGCGGCATGCGTGCATTGCGCGCGGCGGGCGTGGGCGCAAATCAAATTGTTGTGATGTCGCCCCAGCCGTTTGAAGAATTCGAATTTGCACAGATGGATCGCAAGACGCCGATGCCGTGGATCGCTGCGCTGGGCGGATTAATTGGAGGCGTGAGCGGTTATCTGCTGGCGTGGTACACGCAAGTGGCCTACCCGCTGCCGATAAACACCGGGGGGATGCCGATCGTCGCGAAGTGGCCCACCGGGATTGTCACCTACGAACTCACGATGCTGGGTGCAATCATCGCCACTGTGATCGTGCTGCTCATTACCGGCAGGCTGCTGCACTGGAAGTTCGACCTGTACGATCCGGAAATTTCGCAAGGCAAGATTTTGATTGGCGTCACCGATCCGCAGGACGCGGCGCGCGCCGACCTTGAGGATCGCTTGCGACGCGCTGGCGCCGAAAGCGTGAAAAACACCCGCCGTTCCAGCGCAGCTTGATTTCCCCGCATCTTCACCACACATAGCAGTAGCCATCGCGATGGTTGATCCGGGCAGGAAACCCAAAAAGGTCGGACATCTTTTCTTCTGACAACATGTCCTCTTTCCGCCCGTCGCCAACGATCC
>JASHRI010000531.1 GCA_030037435.1 Candidatus Acidiferrales bacterium
TGAAAAATTCTTCTCCGAGCACGCGAATTTCCGCCGGCGCAGGCGGGTGATATCCGGCGCGGACCATCGCTAGCGCCGTCTGCTTTGCGTCTCCGATTTGACGGTCGCGGTTGATGGCGATCAGATCCGACGGGCGCAGAAATCCGAGCGCTCGCGCCTCCTCGGCGCTGGTGGAAACTTTGGCCATCGCGACATTCTCAAACACGTGCCGGAGCGCATGAAACAGATCAAGCCCCCCGCCCTCTGCGTGCTCGTTGGCTCGGATCAGCATTTCCTTGCTTCCGCCGCCCGCGGGAATCAGCCCTACGCCGGCCTCGACCAATCCCATATAGGTCTCCGCCGCGGCGTGAATTCGCGCGCTGTGAAGCGGAATTTCGCAGCCGCCGCCAAGCGCCAGGCCTTGTGGCGCAGCGACGACCGGCCGCGGCGCATACTTCAAGGCCATGTTGGCTCGCTGGAATTGCTTTACGGCGAGATGAACGTCGTCCCACTCGCCTTCCTGCGCGGTCATCAGCAGCAGCATCAGGTTCGCGCCCGCGGAAAAGTTCACTGCCTGATTTGCGATCACCATCGCTTCGAATTCTGTTTCTAGGCGCGCGACGCCCGCCATCAGCATCGCGACGATATCTCCGCCGATCGCGTTCATCTTCGCGTGGAATTCGCAGCAAAGCACGCCGTCGCCAAGGTCGATCAGGCTGGCGCCCGAATTTTCCTGCACAACGGGCGTTCGCTCTTTCAGCGATTTCAGTACGATCACACCAGCCGGCACCGCCACCGGTTCGAGCTTGCCGGCTGCCATATCGAAATAGCGCCTTTGCCCGCGCTCGCTTGCATAAAAAGATTTCTGCGGTGAGGCCAGCACTTTCTCCACAAGCGGAGGCATCGCTTTGCCGTCGCGCGCGAGCCCGGCGGCCACGCGCTCCGCGCCAATTGCGTCGCACATCTCAAATGGACCGAGTTCTTGCGCAAATCCCCAGCGCATCGCCCGGTCCACGTCCACCACACTGTCGGCAATTTCCGGAATGCGTCGTGCGGTATAAAGAAAATTATCGCCCAGCGTCGCCCAAAGGAACTGATTGGCTTTGTCGCCTTTGCCTTCGATCCCAGGCGCCACAAGCGCGCGCAACCGCCCGCGCGTATCCTCGATCAACTTCCCCGCTTCGATAGAACCGAATCTCGCCTTCTGCCGCGGCCGGTATTCCATCTTTTGCCAGTCGAGCGTCAGAATTTCAGACTCGCCGCCCGCGCCCTTCACGCGCTTGTAAAATCCGCTGCCGGTTTTTTCGCCTAGCCATTTGCGCTCGATCATCGCCTCGATGAATGCCGGCACCCGATACATCTCCCGCGATTCATCGTCCGGCACGTTCTCGTAGATATTGCGAACTACGTGCACAAGCACGTCGAGTCCCACGATGTCTGCCGTGCGAAATGTCGCCGAATTGGGCGAGCCGATCGCCGGCCCCGTGCACGCGTCGACTTCCTCGACCGTCATTCCGAGCGTTTCCATCTGACGAATCGCGTTGAGCATGGAAAACATGCCGATGCGGTTGGCGATGAAATTCGGGGTGTCTTTCGCTGTCACTACACCCTTGCCGAGGCGAATCTCGCACGTCTCGGCCAGCGTGGAGAACACCTCCGGAAGCGTCTTCGGCCCCGGAATCAACTCGACAAGTTTCAAGTAGCGCGGCGGATTGAAAAAATGCGTGCCCGCCCAGTGCTGCTGGAATTCCTCGGATCTTCCTTCGGCGATCAGGCGAATCGGCAGCCCGGAGGTATTTGAGGTCACGATCGTTCCCGGTTTGCGCACTCGCTCCACGCGCTCGAAAAGCGCGCGCTTGATCCCCAAATTTTCGGCCACCGCTTCGATGATCCAGTCCGCTTCGCCACACCACGCCAGATTGTCTTCAAAATTGCCCGGCGTAATTAGCCGCGCCGTTTCCGGCGTGTAAAACGCCGCAGGCTTGGATTTCTTAGCCGCTTCCAGGCCAGCGAGCACGATTCGGTTGCGCACCGCGGACGTTTCGAGCGTCCATTTCTTGCGCGTTTCGTCGGCGGTCAATTCGGTGGGTGCAATATCGAGCAAATAGCAGTGGATTCCGGCATTGGCGAGATGCGCCGCAATTCTTGAGCCCATCGTCCCGGCCCCCAGCACCGCGACGTTTTCGATCGGCCGTCTCATCGCGCTCACCTCAATCGCTCATGGTTGCAAAAGGGCCAACGTGGGTCAACCGGAAACGCCTCCCACAAGCCGAAGTTTGCTACAGTGGATAAAAGCGAGGCGTTTTATGGCGGTGGCAACGAAATGGTTCAACCGAGCCCTGCGAAGCTTGCGGTCGTTTGCCTATAATGAAAACGCCCCTCGCCCCAAAGTGGGGTTGGCGCTCGGCGGTGGATTCGCGCGCGGCATCGCTCACATTGGAGTGATCCGCGTCTTCGAAGAAAATAACATTCCGATCGATTTCATCGCTGGCACTAGTGTGGGAGCACTGGTTGCTGCTACCTATGCAAGCGGGACGCCGCTGCAGGTCATGGAGATCCAAGGCCGAGAAACAAAATTTCATGATTTCGGCCGCTGGACCCTCTCTCGCCTTGGCATGGCCACCAATGCTCGCCTTGAGGACTTCCTGCACAAATTCACGCCAGCCACGAACTTTAGCGAGATGAAAATTCCGCTTTGCATTGTGGCGTCCGATCTCGTCACGGGCCGCTCCGTCTATTTCACCGACGGCGAAATCGGCCCGCCGCTGCGCGCCTCGTGCGCATATCCTGGCCTCTTCCTTCCGGTTGAGTATCGCGGCCATTTCCTCGCGGATGGCTTCCTCACCGAAGCAGCCCCCGCGCAGGCCGTCCGCGAAATGGGAGCCGAATTTGTGGTCTCGGTGTATCTCGATCCGGGGTTGATCGAAGAAAAACCGCGCAACACGATCGAGGTGATCAGCCGTTCGTTCACGATCATTCAGAACCACGTTGTCCAGCCCTGGCGCGCCGCCACGGACATCTTGATCGAGCCCAACGTAGACAACGTCCTTTGGTATGAATTCGAGAAGACTCCGCAGCTCGTTGCGTCCGGCGAAGCAGCCACTCGCGCGGTATTGCCCAGTATCGAAGCCGCTCTGCGCGGCTGGCGCGATGGCGACGATCGCCGCATCATCCACGACCGCCGACTTCGCTCCCGTCGCGCACCCATCGACGACGAGTAGCTCTCGCGCCTGCTAACGATCTGATTGTCCTCGCGTCGAAAGAAATTAGGAGGGCCAGAAGCGCCTGTGCGAGCCGCTGCTACGCCCCAAATCTCGTGCGGAGTGCGCTGGCCCTTCATCCCAGCTATTCCATAGAGTCTCGAAACTATCGCACCTGGGACTCTTCGCGAATATCCACCACCACCGCCTGACCGTTCCCCTTGCCGCGCTTGGTGAACCATTCGCTCATCGCCTCCGCCAACCGCGACGGCTCCACGCTTAGGCCCGCTTCCACACGTCCATCCCCTGTGGGGAGGGTGTCGTCAAATTCCCCCGAGCCCGTGAAGTTTCTCATGCAGAAGCTGTCGAGCCAATCGAGCGGCACGGCGCGCCGCTCCTTGCCGATGGTCATCTCCGCCGTCAGTTTTCGGGCGTACATTTTCGGGAGTATAGCATCCGGCACGCGACCGCAACTCGCGTGGCCTCTTCACCTTGCATTTCCCTGCTCCCTATCCTAAGATTTTATTTCGTGCTGTTTTCGATACGAAGTCAAAGAAGACAGACCTACATACAATTGATCGGTTTTCCGTAAATCATCCCGGGAGGTTCGGTGTCGACACCGCTGGAAAATTGGGTTGAAGCGTCCGCACGTCTCACCAAGCCGGCAAAAATCGTCTGGTGCGATGGTTCCGAAGCTGAAAGAGATCGTTTGACCGCGGAGATGCTCCGCGACGGCACTTATATCGAGCTGAACCAGAAAACTTATCCGAACTGCTACCTGCACCGCAGTAATCCAAACGACGTTGCCCGCACTGAGGGGCTCACTTTCATCTGCAGCCGCAAAAAAGAAGATGCCGGCCCTACCAATAACTGGATGGCTCCGGCCGAGGCTAAGGAAAAAGTCCGTCCGCTATTCGACGGCGCTATGAAGGGCCGCACCATGTACGTGGTGCCCTACATTCTTGGCCCTGCGAAGTCTCCGTACAGCAAGATAGGCGTTGAACTTACCGACAGTCCCTACGTGGCCGCCAGCATGCGCATCATGTCGCGCATGGGCAAGCCCGCCCTCGACCGTCTCGGCAATTCCTCGGATTTCGTTCCTGGCCTTCACTCGCTTGGTGATCTCAGCCCGGATCGCCGCTTCATTCTTCATTTTCCCGAGGAGCGTCTGATCTGGAGCGTTGGGTCCGGCTACGGTGGTAACGCCCTACTCGGCAAAAAGTGCTTCGCTCTTCGCATCGCCAGCTGGATGGCACATGAACAAGGCTGGATGGCGGAGCACATGCTGATCCTCGGCCTCGAAGATCCGTCCGGCAACGTTACGTACATGGCCGCCGCGTTTCCCAGCGCCTGCGGGAAGACGAATCTCGCCATGATGGTTTCCGCGCTCGAATCGCAGGGCTATCGCGTTTGGACTGTCGGCGACGACATCGCCTGGATGCACATCGCCTCCGACGGCACTCTGCGCGCCATCAATCCCGAAGCCGGATTTTTCGGTGTTGCGCCGGGCACCAACGCGCGAACCAATCCCAACGTGATCTCCGCCGCGCATCGCAACACGATTTTCACCAATACCGCGCTCACGTCCAACGGCGAGCCTTGGTGGGAGGGCATCGATGGCGAGCCTCCCTCCGGTCTTACTGACTGGAAGGGCCAGCCGTGGCGTCCAGGGTCGGCCACCGCCGCGCATCCGAACGCGCGTTACACCGTGCCCGCCTCGCAATCAGTTTCGATTTCCAAACATTGGGAAGATCCCGAAGGCGTGCCAATCTCTGCGATTATTTTTGGCGGTCGCCGCGCGCGCGTGGCTCCCCTGGTATACGAATCGCGCAACTGGCAGCACGGCGTCTTCGTCGGCGCCACGATGGCGTCCGAAACCACGGCTGCGGCCACAGGCGCCGTGGGCGTCACGCGACGCGATCCCATGGCCATGCTTCCCTTCTGCGGCTACAACATGGCCGATTACTTTGCGCACTGGCTCGACATGGGCGCCAAACTCAAGACGCCGCCAAGAATTTTCCACGTGAACTGGTTCCGTCGCGGAGCCGATGGAAAAT
>JASHRI010000532.1 GCA_030037435.1 Candidatus Acidiferrales bacterium
GCAATCGAATTGTCTGACTGATTTTGGGTTACTTCACTCTGAGAAGCAAACGCAAGATTTCGATGGAGCCGATCAGGGAAACAAATCTAGTTGAGTCAAATCCCCGACAAATCGTGCGACAGCGAGGGCGGCAATAAGAGGATGGGCTCTTTCGTGCGATGCGGTGTTGCGTAGTCGGAACGGGAAAGCCGGTTCGAAGTAACGCATTGTTGAGAGATTGGCAAGGCTCTCGAAACAGACGTCAACGATAAAACGGCCGTAACCAGTTTTTTCGCGTTTCTGTCGAACGGGCTAGACTTCTTTTTATAGGCCTGCAACTTCCGCTCGTGATCGAGCGACGCAGATACTATTTATCGCCGTACCCTTTTGGTCCGCTCGCGCCTAGGTCCGCCGCCAAATTACTGGCGCAATACTCCGCGACGAATCGGGAGCAGAGCCCGAAGGCGCGCGTCTCGCAGCCAGATTCCCAGCCACGCAATCATGCTCGTCGACAGAGGCACCACGATCGGATACGCGTCTCCAATGCGGGTGTAGGCGGCGACGGCTCCGCCGAGATAACCAGTCAGCAGCACCGCGCCCAAAACTGAAGTGCGCGGGATCAGGAACAGGATGATGCAGCCCAGTTGCAAGCACGCCAGAAGGGGCAACGCGTGTTCGGGCCACCCTATCCTCGCAAATTCCCGCACGTATCCGGGATTTCGGCTCAACTTCCAGTGAGCACTCATCCCCACAACGAACACCGGCCAGAGCGAAACAATCCAGCCAATCCAAAACAGCCAGCGCTTCCCTTTTGTTTCATCTACTGGAACAGCAACCGCGTTCATGCGTTCCTCTCCTTCAGCCCGATCGGTACGGACTCTGAGCAACGCTGCGCGTGTGGAATTTCGGATGCGCACGCTCGCCCGACAGTTCGGCTGGAATCGTACAGCAGGAGGCGCCCGATGTTTGCAAGCTCCGCGTATAGGTGAAGGCGGCGCGAAACTTGTTTTGAAGCAAGTTCCGCGCCGCCTCCGTTCTTGGACAGCCTAAACCCCTAGCTAAAAGAAATACTTGAGCGCGAACTGCATGATCCTCGGGGCAACATCCGATGAAATCATGCCGAACGTGCTGCTCCCCGTGACGGTGTTGGTGGTACCCACAGCGGCGATACCGGCGGTACCAGGATTCAGGAAGTTCACACGGTTTTCGACGTTGAACGTTTCCCAGCGGATCTCCAACGCTTGCCTTTCGGTGATCGGGAACCGCCGGCTCAATGCGAAGTCGACGTCGAAGTAGCCCGGGCCTTCCATGTTGTTCACACCCTCGTTTCCAAGGCCGCCTGCTTCGTTTCCGTTGGCGAGGATACCTCCATTCGGAGGAGCGAATGCGGCCGCATTAATCCAGCAGTTGCCCGCCGGAGTGAAATACGGTGAGACCCGCTTGGGTGTGCAATAAGGATTCGAGAGCACTTGATTGGGGCGCTGCGAGCCAATTCCCTCGCCCGCCACGTCCGAGTCCGCGCCACCCATCGTAATTGTGAAATAGCTCCCTGTATGCGCACTGAAGATCGGCGAAAGCTGCCAATCCCCCGCGATCCACTGGAGCATTCGCGACGAAAAATGCGGCGATTGGAGAACGGCGTTAAGGTTGAAGTTGTGGTGAATGTCCACGTACGCGCAGTTTCCGCGATCAAATCGCGGGTTCGTCGGATCGGTGTAAATCGGGCCAGAGAGCTCCGTGGTCTGAAGGTCGGCGATGCAGTGCGAATACGTGTAGTTTGCCAGCATCTGGAAGTGGTCTGAGAAACGGTGCTCCGCGGAAACAAGCAGCGCGTTGTAGCTGCCGGTCCCCCCGTCATTCAGATTCTCAACCGTTCCATAGAACTCTGCCTGGGCCGGATTTTCCGACCAAAACTGGCGCCGTTCATCCACATTGAGAGCGGACGACGTATCGCACGGCGTCAGGGTTACGCCGCTGGGTGCCGTGCAACTTCCGGCCGCATTCGGAGTTATGTAGACTCCGGGATTCAACTCCTGGTCCATCCAAAGGTGAACCATGTCGTTGCCGAGGTAGCTGGCCTTCAAAAGCCAAGAGGTCCCGACCTGCCTTTGAAGCGTCAGATTCCACTGTTCCATGTAGGTGTTGTGGACGTGAAGCGGAACTGACTCGTAGTAAGAATAAATTGGATATGTACTCGAGGCATTCTGCTTCACAGGAAATGGACTACCGCCGGGGTAGAAAGCCCAGGGATTCGCGAACGTATCGCACGTACCCGCTGGTACGTTAGGTGATGCGCACGCATTTGCGCCGGTCGGGAGCGGGATCGAAATGGTTTCGCCCCACAGCGGTTCGCCCGCGTAGTTGTAGTAGAAAAGTGTCTGCGGCATATCGTAGAGGATCCCAAAAGACGCGCGAATGAGCGTCTTCCCGCTGCCGGTCGGATCCCATGCCACTCCAATGCGCGGTGCCCAATTGTTCCAAGTCGTGTTGTTCGGCCTGCCGCCGGTCTGGAAGCCGGAATCACCGGGGTATAGCGTTCCAGCGGGCGCATTCGGGTAAATCGACGAGTGAACGTTATTCAAGAAATCGGACATGTCAAAATGAGAGACCTGTCCGAGCGGAAAGCTGCCGGCCAAGTACGGCTCCCAGCGCAAGCCGTAGTTCAGCGTCAAGCGCGAATTAATCTTCCAGCTATCCTGCGCGTAAATCCCCAGGGATCTCCAGTTCTCATCGTCATGCGAAATATTCAGCTGGGTCATCCCGTCAAGCGCCCCGGCGATGAAATCCGACATAGCAGTGCCGGTTGCTGAGCCGCTGAACGTAAACAGCCCGTTGCAATAAACGCAGAAGGTGGAAGTCTGCGTCGGCCGGATGAAGCTAAAGCCGAACTGAATCTGATGAGCCCCCTTGTTCCAGCTGTAATCGTCCGCGAGCTGCCAGGTATGCGTGTTGTCAAGACCTGGCGTTGCGAATCCACCCGCGCTCTGGAAATCGCCGGTGATGTTGATGTTCGAATAGTGTGTGAAGGGAGCCGCCGAAATGTACATGTCAGGGATGCCGAGATCGGCGGGACTGACGATCGGCACCTGAAATTTCGTGATGCCGTCTGTGTTGTAGGTGAAGTGGAACGAGTTCACCATCGAGCTATTCACCAGATAGGTGTGACCGACGACGAGCGAATTAACCATATCATCGGTTCCCGCGTTCACAACCGTTAGCTCGTTTCCGTTATAACTGGATGGCACCAAGCTGTGAGTTCCGAAATAGCGGACAAACAAAGTTTGTTTAGAATTGATCTGATAATCGACCCTCCCGATGCCCATGTGCTCGTTCTGATTGTCGATAATTTGATACGTCACGTTACCGCAGGGCTCAGGTCCCACCGGGAAATGGCTCGCGAAAGCCGTGACCACCGACGGGACCGCGTAGTTGAGGACGTTGTTCGTGAAGTACGCGGAACTCAGCGTCGGGACCCTGCTACCGAAGCACTGCGCGGAGATATAATTCTGAAAATTACCCTGCAGCTCCGACGGAGTCGGAAGGACAGCCTGGTTGGCAGGAGGCTTCTGTCGAATCATCGTGCCCTGGTAACCCAAGAAAAAGAATACCTTGTCCTTCTTGATCGGTCCCCCGATCGTGCCGCCAAACTGATTGCGTTTCAAGCCGTCGCTCAGTCCATTTGGATCCGCAGCGTTCACACTGAAGAAATCCTTGGCGTTGAAGTCGGAGTTACGAACAAATTCGAATGCGTCACCGTGAAAACCGTTCGTTCCCGACTTGGTGGCAATGTTGATCGCGCCGCCCGAGTGCTGGCCGTATTGAGCCGGTATGGCGCTGGTTTGCACGTTAAATTCCCGAATCGCATCTGGGAAAGGCGTAGGCAAATTGAGGTTGTTAAAGGGATCGTTAAATGTTCCCCCGTCCATCAGATACAGCGTTCCGTTCAGCATTCCGCCGGCGACGCTTGTTAGCATTTCGTTCGGGTAGCTTTTGCTGGAAACCAGGTTTCCGACCGATGGCGTCCCGCCGAAACCGTACTGGACGGCATTCGATGCGCCGGCCAGCGTGATGAGCTGCGTTACTTG
>JASHRI010000533.1 GCA_030037435.1 Candidatus Acidiferrales bacterium
ATGAACGGACCAGCCTCCGCGAGGCTGCTCTCAAGCTCGGCTATCTGACGGAGAAAGAATTCGATGAACTGGTGCGCCCCGAAAACATGACTCATCCATAGGATGTGCCGAAGTGAAACGCGCACTTTCCTGCGTCTCATTTTTTCTCACGAGCATTGTCACTTTTCGTCAATCGCGATGAATGATTCTCACTTCTCGCAACATGCTTCGGCCCACATGAACATTTCCTTTGACTGTTTTTCGGAGCTTCATTAAACCTGTATTCCCCTTGGGAACCTCTCGTTGTTCCCCCTTCCACAGGAGCACTCATGAGAATTCTTATTGCTGAAAACGACGCGGCACTCGGCGCATTTTTGCAGCAGGGATTTCAGACAGAGCGCTACGCAGTGGATCTAACCGACGATGGCCAGCGAGCGGCGGCGCTTGCCGGAGGCAACATTTATGACGCCGCGATTCTGGACCTGAATCTCGCGCAGCACGGTGGAATCGACCTGCTTCGCAGCGTGCGCGCAAAGCGCGAGCTGCTGCCCATTCTCGTGCTAGCGAACCAGACGGGGCCGCAAGAGCGTGCTGAAATGCTTGACGCCGGCGCGGACGATTTGGTGCTCAAGCCGTTCGCGTTGTCCGAGCTTTCCGCCCGCGTACGCGCGTTGCTGCGCCGCGGCGGCCGCTCCGCCGAAGCCGTGCTCTGCGTGGAGGATTTGGAATTGAGCCGCCTGGAGCGCACTGTGAAACGAGCCGGGCGCAGCATCGAACTGACGCCTAAGGAATTCGCGCTGCTCGAATATCTGATGCGCAACAGCGGCGAGCGTGTGACGCGCGCGCAGATCGTACGGCACGTGTGGAATCTTTCGTTCGACACGATGACCAACGTGGTCGATGTGTACATTAACTATCTGCGGAAGAAAGTTGATTCTTCTTCGGAGCACAAGTTGATTCACACGGTGCGCGGTGTGGGATATCAGCTCCGAGCGCACGATACGGCGCGTCCCGCCGCTTCGAGAGCTGTGGCTGCGTCCTAGGCCGCGACAGCTCAACGTGGCAACAAGTGGACAACGAAAGAGGGAATGGGCAAATGTCTGCGAGCACCGTGGCATTTGTGGGGCGGCGAGACCAACGAGTACTTGTAGCGAGTTCTCGCGGCGCTTTTCGAGAACATGTGGTTCGCACGCTCGCACTGGCGTCCTGTACGGCAGATGAAGCTGCGGGCGGCGCCGACGCGCTGCTGAAGTTGCACCAAAGCGAATACAACGCGCTGTTGCTCGATCCGTACCTCCAGGATTTGGAAGTGAACGAATTGATCGCGACGGTTCGCGCGCGTTACCCGGCGTTGAACGTGGTTCTGCTGGAGCGGGAGGAACTGGAGGAACCGGAGGAACCGATACCGATAAATGTGCGAGACCGTCGCGGCGACTGTGCAGGGGCGAAGTCGTCGGCGCAAACCGATGCCGACGGCGAAGGGTCGCTGGATGACGCGATCGAGGCCTTCGCGCAGAGATGTACGCCGAAGGTGCCAGTTGAGAGAGCGCCAAGCGCAGCCGTGAGCATCGAGCCTCTGCCCGGGATGATCGGCACGAGCGAAAAAATGCAGCGGATCAGCCGGCTGGCGCGTCTAGTCGCGCCGCGCGACACGACGGTGCTGGTCGTAGGCGCCACGGGAACGGGCAAGGAATTAGTGGCGCGGGGAATTCACGCCCTGAGCCGCCGCAGCGGCGGGCCCTTTGTAGTGGTCAATTGCGCGGCGATTCCCGAAAGTTTGCTCGAAGCGGAACTCTTTGGTTTTACCCGCGGGGCATTCACAGGCGCGTTTCAGTCGCGCCTGGGGCGCATTCACGCGGCACACGGCGGCACGCTGCTACTCGATGAAGTCGGCGAACTGCCGCTCAGCATGCAGGCGAAACTGCTGCGATTCGTGCAAGAGGGCGAAGTGCAGCGGCTGGGCAGCGCGGACGTGTTTCGCGTGGATACGCGGCTGATTGCCGCAACGAATGCCGACCTGCTGCAACGAGTGCGCGAAAGGCAGTTCCGCGAGGACCTTTACTACAGGCTGACAGTGTTTCCGCTTGATTTGCCGCCGTTGCACAATCGCACGGAAGATATTCTTCCTCTCGCGGAACATTTCTTGGAATTGCTGTGCCAAAAGGCCGGAACGGCGCAAAAGAGATTCGATTTCGAAGCCCAGGAAGTGCTCCGCAAACACGCGTGGCCGGGAAACGTGCGCGAACTGCAGCATTCCGTGGAACGCGCATTCGTGCTTTCGGAGGCGAATCTCGAAATTCGCGCCGAAGATCTGGCCATGCACTCGGAAATTTCTCTCGGTTCATAGAATTCTAATCATTCGACGACGCGCGTGGCCCCCGCCTTGCATAAAATCACGCGCGATTTCGCCGCTCTAATCTGACGCCTGTTCCGCGCTGCAACGTCGCGCACAGGTCTGAAGTGCCTCTCTCAGGGTGGCGGAGCGCGTTCCTGGATTGTCAAGGAGCGCAGCGCAACTCCCTTTCGGCAAGTCCTGCGGCCAAACGGCAGGACGAAATGCTGCCATGGTGTGCAACGTCGCAGTCCGATTTGTGCGGGGCGAGGGAGGGGTGCTTGAGCGAGACAGAACAGAAAGCAGCGGTGATGATGATCGGACTAGAGGAGTCGCAGCGCGAGCGAATCCTGCTGGAACATCTCCCGCAAGTGCAATACATCGCGCGGCGCATACACGACCGTCTGCCGCCGCAAGTGGCGCTGGAAGATTTGGTGCATGCGGGAATTCTTGGTCTGATCGATGCAGTGGGGAGGTTCGATCCGAGCAAGAAGGTGCAACTGAAGCACTACGCGGAATTTCGCATTCGCGGCGCGATTCTGGATAGTTTGCGCGAAGTGGATTGGAGTCCGCGGACTCTGCGGCGCCAGGCCCGACGCATGGAGCAGGCGAAATCGGCTTGCAAAGCGCGGCTTGGACGCGACCCCAGCGAGACGGAAATTGCAGCCGAGCTTCACATAAGCCTGGAAAACTTGCAGCGGCTTTTGGGCGATCTTCGTGGGCTCGATATGGCAAGTTTATCGTCGGATGCCAACGACGATGGCCGCGAAGAGACGATTCCGGCTCCAGCGGGATCGGAGGAAGAGGATCCGTATCATCAGACTCTGCGATCGGAAATGGCCGGACTGTTAGAAAAGGCGATCGGCGAACTTTCCGAGCGCGAACGCGAGGTGCTGGCGCTCTATCACTTCGAGGAACTCACTATGAAGGAAGTCGGGGTGCTGTTGAGAATCGGAGAATCGCGGGTCTCGCAGATTCACACCGCCGCGCTGGTTCGTTTGCGGACGCGGCTGCGCGAAATGCTAGAAAGATCGCCGCAAAGATGCGCCGTCGAACCACTGCGGCGCGTCTCAGGGCATCCTGGTCCAGTCGCCGCTGTTACGCCGTGGAACGGTTCGTTTCTCATGCAGGCCACTGCGGGCCGCCGCGGGGCCAATATTGGACGGCTCTCATCTAAAGCCGCCAGATAGCGGGCCGATAATCCTCTCGGGTGTTGGAAGGTGCTTGAGGGACCGTATGCCCATCCCAAGGGGCGAGCAGCCCGGCAAATCGGCGTCGATGGCGTGTAGCAACCCATCAGGCCCGTATGGCGCGCCATCGTCAGCCATCCGGAAAAACACCACGAGCGCTCAAGAGCTTGCCTCGCGCCTGGCGCGGCTGCTGGAAGAGGCTCCCGTAGATCTGGCACGCGTCGGGCAGGAAATTCGTGCGGAGCCCGGGTTAGAGGCTTTGGTTGTGCGTTTGACCGCGTCGCTGATATTGACGCCCGAAGGCTCTGCGGGCACGCTGGAGGAAGCGACCGTGGCGTTGGGGACGGATCGCCTGCGGGTCTTGATCGAAACATGGTCGCTGCTCCGGCAATTGCAGGATGCCGAGAATTTTGCGAGTGCGGGCACAGACGGCAAGAGACCTCTGAATCTCGCCGCGTGGACTCCCGCCGCGCTTTATATAGCGAGCCTATTGCGCCGGTTGGGAGTGAACTCGCCGGGTACAATCGCGTCGAGCGATCCCTTGAATCGAGCTGGTTTCGAGATCGGCGATCCTGCCGCACTGACTGAAACTCTGGTGCGAGATTTCATTTGCCTGATGCCCATGTTGGACCCAAAGTCGCTGACTGCTGCAGAGAAGACGGCACTGGCCGGGTTGAGCAACGCTTCGCGCAGTGATTCGAAATGATTTTACGAAATGGGCGGGTGCGCCTTGTGCCATTCCGTGTGCTGCTGCAAGAGATTCGCTGCGGCCAGAACGGCATGGTCGTTGCGCACGCGCGCGAGAAATTGAATTCCCGCCGGTAATTTTTTCGAAGTGAGCCCGCATGGCACGCTGATCGCTGGCAGCCCGCAGAGATTCCCCAATCCACCGACGGGATCGGCAAAACTCAGATCTGTTTCGAGGTTTGTGTCTAGCGTCGTGGCAGCCACCGGCAGAGATGGAGCTGCGATGACGTCGAACCGGTCGAAGAGCGCGTCCACCTTTTTCTGAAACACACCGCGGACTTGCAGCGATAGCATGTAATCGGACGCGGAAACCTGCTGATTCACGTAGCCGTTGATTTGTCCGAGGGGGTCTGCAAGTTCCGCCACTTTGCCTGAGTCGATGAGCGAGCGAAACGCGGCTGCTCCTTCGACCGAGACGATGGTTGTAGCGGCAGCTTCGTAGGGGCCTTCGGGCAACTTGGCGTCCTCGACGGTCGCGCCTTGCTTCGAAAGAACATCGACGGCGGCTTTGGCCGCCGCTTCGATTTCAGGATCGGGCGTTTCCCAGGCATTGGTAAGCCATGCGATGCGCAGTGGACGAGCGGACTCATGTGCCGGAGAAAAATCAGCCTCGCTCGCGGGCAGGGAACTGCGGTCACGAGGATCATGGCCGGCAATCGCGGCAAGGATCACGGCGCAATCGGCTGCAGAGCGGGCCAGCGGACCAATTTTATCGAGAGAGTAGGCCAGCGCCATCGCGCCATAGCGGCTGACACGTCCGAACGTGGGCCGCAGTCCTGAGACGCCGCAAAATGCAGAAGGACAGATGATCGAGCCCCAGGTTTCGGTCCCCAGAGCAAAGCCCGCGAGCCCAGCCGCCACAATTGCTCCGGAACCGCTTGATGAGCCACACGTCCAGCAGCCTTCATTCCACGGATTTTTTGCCGGGCCGGTGAGCGAGGCGGACGCGTAACGGTAGTTCATTCCTCCCGCCAATTCGATCATCGCCGCTTTGCCGATCAAAACAGCGCCCGCATGATTCAGCCGCTCGATAACCGTCGCATTGAAGTCGAACGTCTGATTGGCGTAGGGCTTGGCGCCCCAGGTAGTGGGATATCCCTTGACGGCCAGCAAATCCTTCGCAGCGTAGGGAATGCCGTGCAAAGGGCCGCGATAACGGCCGGCGGCAATCTCCTTTTCCGCTGCGCGAGCCTGACTGAGCGCCAAATTGCGCGTGATGGTCACATAAGCGTTGAGTTGCGGGCCCAGGCGTTCGCTGCGCGCGAGATAACTTTCCGCAAGATCGACGGGAGATATTTGCCGGGAACGAATCCGAGGGGCGAGCTCGCTGACGGGGAGATAGAGAACGTCTTCGCCAAGCATCGAGTCAGCCTTTCGTCTTGCTGGCCGCAGATCTCGTGGCTTGCGGCGGATCGGGATAAAGCTTCAGCACATTTCCTGGCTGATCGGCATTGTCCAGCGGAAATGCACGCAACGCCTGCAATGGCTTTTGCCCTTCAGTGACGAGGCGGCGCATGTCTGTTTTCTGCGCGTCGGAAAGCCGGTCGCCATATCGGCGGAAAATCGCCTGCACCGTCGCCTCGACGCCGGCTTGATCCGCCCCAGGGGATGCCGCATTGGTTTGCGAAACTGCTTGCGGTGCGCCGATCAAGTTGCCGGGCAGTCCGGCTACGGCAGCCGCAGCCAAAGCCGCGCGGCGAGCGAATGTGCGGCGAGAAATCGGGGATTTGCTCTCATTCGTTGGTGACATCGGTGAACCTCTTCGACGCCGGGCTGCCAACGCACCAAGATGCGGAGGCAAAGGCCGGTATGGGATCGACGTAGCGCGAGCGTACTTGAGGCGCGACGCGGGGTCAATATCTTGCTACGAACACATCTTGTTACGAAGGCGTCTCGCTCGTTCGCAGGAGACGCATTCGGGGCCAGCGTGGCCGCCTTGATTCTTTGATGACACTCCATAGATGCACCCACTTGAACCGCACGCCGCCCGGCATATCATCGAGGTGTTCCGGCATGTCTTGCCCAGCCGGCACGCCAGACAGAGAATCCCAGCGATCTGGGTCGGTCCCGGTCAAATCGTGCACGACGGCGTCAGCCGATTCTTAAACTGAAGGAGATCTGAGATGAAAAAGCGGTATTCCAGCATCCTGGCCGTCGCAGCGATGGCCTTCGCGCTCACGATTCCCGTCTCGATTTCGGCCGCTCCTCCCGCTCCCAAAGCACAGCCCGCGCCCGCTGCTACACCGGCGCCGGAGCCTCATCCTGAGATCCACGACGCGATTGATTCGCTTCGTCGCGCGAAGGAGCATCTCAACCACGCGAGCCATGACTATCAGGGACACCGAGTGGACGCGATTCGAGCGATCGACAATGCGATTGCGCAGCTCCAGATTTGCATGAAATACGACAGGTAGCTACAGGTTTAGCCCAGCTCGATCCGGCTTGCAGCGCCCGACCCTCGCAGCGGGCGCTGCGAGCTGGAGTTCCTCCCTCATCGACAAATCCTCCTCCCGGGAAATATTCTCAGGGTGAAAGCGCTACAGAAAATTATTGCCTGACGGTTGCGGCAGGAGTGGGCGACGCAGCTGGCGCGGCCTGTGGTGCGTTGGAGCGAACTTCGCTGACAATCTTCTGCGCCAGAGCCTTGCTGGTGGAGCAGGATTCGTCGTTGATGCGGCATTGAGCGATGGTTAGATTGCAGCCGCAGGTGCAATTTTGGGAGTTCATGCGCTTCAGAACCTCGCGCTTTTGATCAGACGTGAGTCCCTTCAGGTCGACGCCGGGCAGTTCCGTGGCGAGCGACGCATTTTTCAAGAAGATCTGGCCGGTATCCTGGAAGGTCTCAATCTTGGCTTGCACCGGCAGTCCGAGAAGGGCGCGGATTTCGCTATCGTAAACCTCGACCGGATATAGCCCTACGTGCTTTTGCACGACGCGGGCATCGCGATTCACGATGTAGGACGTTGGCAGCGCCGGCACGCCGCCGTATTCCTCGTCGATCGAGTTGCTGCCCATCACCACTGGATAGTTGATTCCTATCTCGTGAGCGAATTGCGCCACGTCCTCGGCTGGCGAGTCGTCCATCGAAACGCCGATGATTTCCAGGCGCCCCTTGTAGCGATTCGCGAGCTCGATCATTTCAGGAATTTCTTCGCGGCACGGCGGGCACCAGGTGGCCCAGAAGTTGACGATCACGACCTTGCCGTGAAGATCGGCGGTGGAGACCATGCCGCCTGCAAGATCGTTGACGAGAAACGGCGGCATCGGCATCGCATTGCTGGCGAAACGGATAGTATCGACGGTGCCGTCGTCGGAGGCGTCGGCCTGATTGTCCTGCTTGGCGGCCGAAGCCGCATGCGCCGATAGAGACTTGTTCGAGGCGGCGACGCGACGTAGGTGCAACGCTTCGACAGCGGTAACAGAAATCGCCAGGACGACAGCGATAGCGAGAACGGTGATGGCGGATTTCGTCATTTTCGGGTGCTACTTGGTCAATTATGCGGCAGACGCGTTCGCTGCACAACACTCGTACCAAGTACGCACGGTGGCAAGTTAGCGGATGCTGGCACGCATAGATGGACGGCGAAGATCAAATTCGGCGAGCAAGGAGCACGAGCCGAAATGACGCTGATGCCTATGCGGGACGGCGATTCCCGAAACGAAACTGCCACCGCGGCATTTCTACGCCAGGATAATTGCAAGTCTTTGTAAATCAGTGGGCAAAGCGCGCGCGGCGGACCGCGAAAATGGGCCTCTCAGTTGCACAAGGGAGGGTGCGGGTTGCGTTCCACACGATCCGCATCTGAAGGCAAATGAGAAGGAAGGGGCTCACTTGCTGGAGGATACGGGTCGTTCCCACCTGCCTCTGAGAGGGAAGCTAGGATGGATGACCCCATGGCTCGGCTCCGCCTAGGTCGAGCCAAAGGAACGCAACCTTTGGGGGCTCTTGATCCCAAGCAAGAGCCCCCTCCCTATTTCCCGCGCAGTCTTTCCCGCTGATGACCAGCCTGTTGCGGCTGTAGCCATTCGAGCCGCCTTCCGAGCCGCAGATGCCCGTGCGTGGCCCCATTTCCCACGGCCGTGCGATAATTTGGGCAGTCCATGCGTAACATCAAGCTCACCATCGCTTATGACGGCGCGGAATTTCACGGCTGGCAGATTCAACCGGGTCTTCCGACGATTCAGGGCACGCTCGGCGACGTGGTGAGCGAGGTCACGCAGGACAAGATTATCGTCCACGGCGCGAGCCGGACCGATGCGGGTGTTCACGCGCTGGGGCAGGTGGCGCACTTTTGCACGCGATCTCGGCTCCCGGCCGCCGAATTTCAACGCGCGCTCAATGCGCTGCTTCCGGGAACGATCCGAATCGTGGCCGCCGAAGAGATGGGCCCGGATTTTCACGCGCGTTGGCAGGCGCAGGCGAAGACATATCGGTACCGAATCTTTCGCGGCAGCGTGCTGCCGCCATTTGAGTACCGCCGCGCACTGCATCATCCGTGGCCTCTCGATGAACAGGCGATGGTCGCCGCGGCCCGCGAATTCGAGGGCGAACACGATTTCACGGCGTTCGCGGCATCAGCCGGCTCAGAAGAAGACGACCGGAATCGCAGCCCAGTGCGCGTGATTCATTCATCGGAGGTTTGGCGCGAACCTGCGCGCGAGGAGTTGGCTTATACCATCCGTGGCCAATCGTTTTTGCGTTACATGGTGCGGAAAATTGTGGGGACGCTGCTTGAGGTGGGCAGAGGAAGAATGGCGATCAGCGATATCCAAGAGCTCTTCGCTTCGCACGATCGCGCATGCGGCGTAATGCCCGCGCCGCCCGACGGGCTTTATCTTGTCTCGCTCGAATATCCCGATCCGACCGATTCGCTGGCGACGGCTTCGCGGCGCCGCTCGCGCTCTGCCAGTTAAATCGGACGCTCGCCGATAATCGTGGTCCGCACCAAGTGCCGCCGCTCATTTTCGTAATCGTGAATCCCGCAATGTTGCAGGAAGCGATTGTCCCAAACGATCACTGTGTTTGGCTTCCAGCGGATGCGGCACTGATATTGAAGTTTGTGCGGCATGTGCGCCAGATAATCGAGCAGTGAACGGCTGTCCTCGGGGCTCCATCCCTCGAAATGCTTGAAATAGGCCGGCGTCACGTAGAGTGCTTTGCGGCCTGTGCGCGGATGGCTGCGCACCGCGGGATGAACGCTTTCGAGGTGATCTTCGCTGAACGAGTGCGATTCGCGGAGCCGCAGCTGCTTGTCCTTGTCGAGCTTGGCGTTTTTCGACCATATATCCTTGCCCGAATAGACCACTCGCAGACGGCCCAGCGTCTCTTTCATGCCGTCGGAGAGCTCTTCATACGCGAGATACATATTGGCGAAGGCTGTGTCGCCGCCATAACGGGGCGCGTCGATCGCGCGCATTACCATGCAGAGCGGCGGCCGCGGCAAGAATGGGCTATCCGTGTGAAACCTGGTGAACGGCACGACGCTCACGGGCTCGTGCGCTTCGCGGCGCACTTCCTGCATGTCCGACTGGCCGGCATAGGTTGGCGCTTGCGGCAATTCCGTTAGCTCGCCAAAGTAGCGCGAGAAAGCTTTGTGCTGCTCGATGCTCAGATCCTGGTCGCGCATCATGATGACCAGAAAATGTTCGAAGGCCAACATCACCTCGCGCAGCACTTCATCGCTGAGCGGCTTTCGGAGGTCGACGCCGGTGACTTCCGCTCCACAAGCCCCCGTGAGTGGCTCAACGCCGATGTGATGAAATTCAGGCATCACGCGGCCGGCAACAACCACGCGTTCGGCTGACGGTTGCGTTATCTTTGCCTCGACGCTCATAACATATCTCCCATCGCGAACGCGGAGCACGCCGCAGGAACGCTCCGCCGCGTCCGCACTTCTTAGTACATATACTTAGATTCCGCCGCAGTCCATTGGTTTGTGCGGCCTCGAAGAAAAGGGGCGCGGCCCCACGGGCTCAACGCGCAGTTCTGGAGTAAAATAATCGAAGCTGACGGTTTTTCCCGCAAAGTGGCTGACGAGCTCATTCACGATTGGAACGCCTATGCCGAGCCCGAAATTCCGCCGGGCCGCCGGGTGATGCTGCTCGACGAAACTCTTCGGGACGGCCTGCAAAATCCCTCCGTGCGAGATCCCTCCATCGCGGAAAAGATTGAAATTCTTCGATTGATGGAAGCTCTGGGAATCAACTCGGTGAATGTCGGTCTTCCTGGCGCTGGCCCGCGCGCATTTGCCGACACAGAAGCGCTGGCGCGCGAGGTATTTGGTTCACGAATGAAGTTGCGTCCCCACATCGGCGGACGCACGCACAAACAGGACATCCAGGCGATGATCGACGTGTGCGAGCGCACGGGCTTGGCAATGGAATGCTCGATGTTTCTGGGATCGAGCCCGATCCGCCGCCTGGTGGAGGATTGGAGTGTCGACCATCTGAAACGCACCACCGAAGACGCAGTGAAAATGGCGGT
>JASHRI010000534.1 GCA_030037435.1 Candidatus Acidiferrales bacterium
GCGATTGGATGCGGGACGGGCGAATGCGAAGCGGATCAAAACGTAGGAGATAATCGCAAAGACGGCGGCGAACAGTAGCACGATCATGGCGCCCCCCAGGCCCTCGCCAAAATCCATCTGGCCGTTGTGCAAGGTGCCGCCACTTCCGGTGAACAGTTTCGTGTAGAAATTCACCGGCGCAAAAATTGCCAATACTCCGGCAACCATTCCGCCAATCCCGCTGATCAGTCGAATAAGAAGCCGGGTCACACGAGTGCTCCATAGCTCATGGTCTAACGATACCAGAGTGCCGCCGCTATGGGATTTGCGATGGGTGCTAGAGAGAGTCGCCGGAAGCCTTACCGCGTGCGTTCGTCCCGTTCGATTTTTCCGTCGCGCAGGCGGATGGTTCGGTGCGCGTGCGAGGCAATATCGGGCTCGTGAGTGACTAGGATGATCGTGTTGCCGCTCTCATGCAGTCGCGCGAAGAGTCCCATGATTTCTTCGCCGGTTGCCGAATCGAGGTTCCCGGTAGGCTCATCCGCTAGCAGGATCGACGGGTTGTTCACCAGAGCACGCGCGATCGCCACTCGCTGCCGCTGTCCGCCGGATAGTTCGTTCGGCCGGTGCATCATTCGTTCGGATAGATCCACTTGGCTGAGCGCTTTTTTCGCTCGGTCCACGCGTTCCTCAGAGGGCGTGCCATTGTAAATCATCGGTAGCTCCACGTTGTGGAGCGCAGTGGCGCGCGCCAGCAGATTGAACGTCTGGAAGACGAACCCGATTTCGCGGTTGCGGATATAGGCCAGCTCGTCGTCATCGAGCTGGCTCACTAAGCGACCCGCGAGCCAATAATTTCCCTGCGACGGAGAATCCAAGCAGCCGATCAGATTCATCAGCGTGGATTTTCCTGAGCCGGAAGGGCCCATGATGGCCACGTATTCGCCCTTGCGAATCTCAATGCTCACGCCGCGCAGCGCGTGCAGACGCTCCGAGCCCATCTCGTAGGTCTTCCAGAGGTCCTCGGTTTGGATGACGATCCCGCCATCCACCAAATCCTGGCGGAAGTTCTGTGAGACGGATTCTTCGATCGCCATGTGCATTGGGCTCCTCGGCGCTCCCAGCTAATCCGTCGTTTGGTCGTCTGACGTGGTCTGGGGCAACGAATTATCGATCTTGATTTCGGCGCCCGGCTTCAGCGTGCGCAGGGCTTTGTAAGTTCCGGTCACAATCTGGTCGCCTTCCTTCAGCCCGCCTGTGATTTCGATATCCGAAGTGCCCGCGATCCCTGTTTGTACCGGCACGAATTGGGCCTTGCCATTCCGCACTACAAACGCGCCCTGAATGTCCTTATTCTGCGCGTCGCTGTCGTTACTTCTTGACGCAGCGAGGGTGACGTTCGATGTATTTCCCAGCTTCGCTTCGTCCAGCTCCTCTTGCGTCCGCTCGGCGATCGCCTGAATCGGAATCGTCAGCACGTTTTTCTTTTGCGCCGTTTGAATCTTGGCCGTCACGGAAAGGCCAGGCCGCAAATTATCCGGCGGATTATCAAGCGTGATCACCACTTTAAAGTCACGGGCTTCTTGAGTGTTGGCCGTCGCCTCGGTCATGGAAGCCTCACCCGATGTGCGCAGGATCGCCTCTTCACCTACTTCGGTCACATGGCCTTTGAACGTCTTGTCGGGAACCGCGTCAATCGATACATCCGCCGTCTGGCCGTCCTTCACGCTGGCAATGTCGGTCTCGTCCACTTTTACTTCGGCGGTCACCACGCTCATGTCCGAGATGCTCATCAGAAAGCTGCCGGAGGTGCCCTGTATGCCCGGCACTACGTTTTCGCCCACGCGGACCGCGATGTAGCTCACGATGCCGTTGATCGGCGCGCGATATGTCGTCTTGTTCAGGACGTCTTCCTGGTGCGTCAGCACCGCTTGGCCCTGGTCCAAATTGAACTGGGCCTGGGCTTGCGACGCGCGGCTGGCCGCCAGTTGAGCCTCTGCGGCTTTTTCCGCGGCCACGGCTCCGTCGTAGGTAGCCTTACTCGCGTCGAAATCCTGCCGGGCGATCAATTGTTCCTTGTAAAGCAACTGGGAGCGCTGCCAATCCAGCTTGGCCTTGTCGAGATCGGATTGGCGCTGCGCGAGCGTAGCCTGGGACGCTTCTAAATTGGCCTCCGCTCCTTTCAGAGTCGCGGTCGCTGCTTCAATACTATATTGCTGCGCTCGAACGTCCGCTCCCGGTTGGATACTCTCCAGGTGGAGCAGCACGTCGCCTTTCTTGACCTTGTCGCCTTCGTTGACGGCGATGTCCGTGATTTTACCAATGCCTTCACCCAGTACGTTGGTATAGTTCTTGGGCCGGATTTCACCGGACGCGGTTACTAGCGAGGTCAAGTCTTCGCGCACCACGTGCCCGGTCTGCACGGTCACAACACCGGCGTCGGCGCGATACACGCTGTACCAAACGATGCCCGTAGCCGCGATCGCCACGCCGACCCCGACCACCACTTTCTTCCATTTCTCCATTGCGTCTACCTTCGCGCGAGCGCTACGTTTCGACAGTTCGGCACGTCTCCTATGGTACATACGCCCGGACCGAACAGAATGTTTCGCCTCAGTGGCAGGACAAACAACAGACGGGCCGCGACCCCCTCGGGGATGGCTTGCCCTTGGCTCCAGACAGCGGTAACCCACACGCGGGGGTTACCAGGAACACAGCCATTTTAGTGCCAATTCGGCCGCGATGGAATGCCAAACTTCCCGGCGCTTGCCGAAGTATTCCCGGGTCCAAGAGGGCGGGCCGCGGGTTTGAACCGTGTGCTTGGCCTCGCGGGCAACCCGAAGCAGTCCATTCGATTCCAACCGGGTGTCTCCAGGTGGACCGGGAAAGATTGATTGACCTGTACAGTAGGACAGGTTAGGATTCCTAATCGCAAAAGGGGCAGGTATGGGTCGTTGTCTTAGAACGTTCCTAGGAGTCCTGTTGGTAGCCGTGGTGTCGGCTTGCCCGGCGGCTTTCGCCCAAGGTGCCCAACAGTCAGATCAGGCAGACCAGCAGGCATCTCAGCAACCCTCGCAGGATCAATCGGCAAACAAGAAGGCCAAGGGTCAGAGCGACCGCAGCCTCTACAAGGAGTTGAGCAAGCCATACCAGAAGTGGCTCGACGAGGACGTGGTCTATATCATCACGCCCGAGGAGCGCCATGCATTTCTTCATTTGCAGACCAACGAGGAACGCGAGCAATTTATTGAGGCATTTTGGCAGCGGCGCAACCCCGATCCCGACTCACCCGAAAACACCTTCAAGGAAGAGCATTACCGGCGGATAGCGTACGCCAACGAGCATTATGCCTCCGGCATCCCCGGTTGGAAGACAGATCGGGGCAAGATCTACATCATGTGGGGCCCCCCGGATGAAGTCGATTCTCATCCCACCGGCGGCACTTGGGATAGGCCCATGGATCAAGGTGGCGGCGAGACAACCACCTATGCTTACGAAGACTGGCGATACCGCTACCTCGAGGGGATGGGCGAAAACGTGGAACTCGAATTCGTCGACCCCACCGGGACCGGCGAATATCACCTGACTATGGACCCGAGCGAGAAGGATGCGTTGCTGCACGTTCCTGGCGCCGGTTTGACGCTGGCCGAATCGATGGGCATGGCCGACAAGTCTCAGCGGTTCAGCAATACGGACGGCACGAACATGGCCGAGAACGAGCCCGGCGAGGGAGGGTTGAGCGAAAACGAGGAGGAATTTACACGGCTGGAGAACTTCGCGAATATCATGAAGCCGCCTCCGGTGAAATTCAAAGACCTCGAGGAAGTGGTGACGTCGCGCATCGTGCGCGATCAGGTGAAGTTCGACTATCGCTACGATTTTCTCCGCATTACGTCCGATACGGTGCTGGTGCCAATCACCATACAGATTCCGATTCGACAGTTGATGTTTTTGCAAAAGGACGGAGTATCGTCGGCCTCGATGAATCTGTTCGCTCGGATCACCAGTTTGAGCGGCCGGGTGGTGCAGACTTTCGAAGACACGATGCGTGCAGATTACCCTGCATCCTTGCTGCAGCAATCGATCGGCACTTCGAGAATTTATCAGAAAGCGGTCCCACTGACGCCAGGGCTTTACCGCCTCGACATCGTCATTAAGGACGTGAACAGCAACAACGTGGGAGTGGTTAACACGCGGTTGGCCGTGCCACGTTTTCAGGACGATCAGCTAAGTTCGAGCACGCTTATCCTGGCCGACGACATAGAGCCCGTGTCCATGAAGGATATCGGAGTCGGGCAATTCGTTCTCGGCGATGTGAAGGTCCGGCCGAAGCTGGACGACACGTTCATCCAGAACGAATCGATGGGCGTCTTTCTTCAAATCTACAACTTGAAGGTGGACGACAAGACGCACCGGGCGGACACATCAGTGGAGCTACGCGTTGTAAAGGACAAGGACACGACGCCCACGCTGAAATTTGATCTGCCGGCGAATCAACTGCCAGAACACGGCGAGGAACTCACGCTGGAAAAGCGAATGACGCTCGGATCGCTTCCTCCTGGGAAGTACAAGCTGGAAATCGCCGTCACCGATAATCTGGCTAAACAAACCATCACGCCGACCGCGGAATTTACCGTTAGACCCCTTCCTACGAGTGTAGCACAAGGGAGGTAAGCGGGTGTTGAACGCTGTCAGTCTCAGAGCGATGCGCGTTTTTGGCTTTGGCTGTTTGGTGTGCCTTTTCGCACTTCCACTGGCCGCGGCTCCCAACGATGGGCGAATTTCGGGCGTAGTGGTGGACACAGCGGGAACGCCCCAGATGGGTGCCACCATCGTAATCACGCCGGAACAGCTCTTTGAAACCTCCACATTTCGCCTGTTGACCAATGATCACGGTCGGTTTACGAGCGCCGCTCTGCCGGTAGGCTTCTACTCCATCAAAGTAACCCTCGCGGGATTCCTGCCGGCCATGGAACAGCACATCCAGGTGGATGGCACGCATGCCGCGCTGCTGCAAATTATGCTTGGCACCGTCTTTTCGTCCTTCGACAAACTGCGGCGCGCGCCAAGCGATCCGGTTGAGCCCGACGACTGGACCTGGGTGTTGCGCTCGTCCGCTGCCACACGGTCCGTGCTGCGCTGGGACGACGGCTCCTTGGGAACTAGCATGGCGAGTCAGCCGGAAGCGACGCCGACGCAGAATCTGCATGCTCGCGTCGTGTTGACCTCTGGCGCTGATCACCCAGGTTCGGTCACAGATGCGCCACCCTCGCCGGCCGAGGCAATCGTGTACGACATGGGACTTGGCGCGAAAGGCCAATTGCTCATGGCAGGCCAATTCAGCTACGAAGACGACGCATCGAGTACGGGTCTCGCCACGGAGTGGCTGCCGTCAGGCGATCCGGGTGCTGGTCCCGTTACAAGTCTGCTAGTGCGCGAATCACAGGTCAGCCCGACGGGGCTGGCGTTCCGTGGGTTGCGAATTTCACACGACGATCAGTTTGCCGTCGGCGATGCCGTCAGCGTGCGTTATGGCGCCGAATATCTGGTGGCCGACTTCAACGGCACTACCACGGCCCTTCGCCCACACGGAGAGGTAGCGGTTGAGGTCGCTCCGGGCTGGCAGACATCGATCACGATTGCCACGCGGCCGTGGGACGACGGCGCGTCCGAAGGCGCCATGCAGTCCACCATTGACACGCTGGATGCGTTTCCGACGCTTTTGATGCGGCGCGGCCGCCCGACTTTTGAAAGTGGCCTGCATGAAGAGATCGCAATGGAACACGCTCTCTCGGATCGTGCGCAGCTGACCGCAGCTGTGTTCCACGATGCATCAAGCCACACGGCGGTGATTGGCATGGGTGGCGTTGCCGCGAGTGCGGACTTTCTGCAGGGCTACTTTTCGCAGGCGTTTGCGTACGACGGTGGCGCCTCGAGCTCGGCGGGTGCGCGCGTGGCGCTTACGGAAAGGATTCGCGATAATCTGGACACAACTTTTGTGTATGCCTACGGAGGCGCGCTCGCTCCGGACGCGGATTCTGCGGCGGAACGCTTGCGGGATGAATTGGTCACGCGATATCGCCAGAGCGTGGCCGCGCGCGTCTCCACCACGGTCCCGCGTTCCCGCACCAAGCTCATTGCCGGGTACAAGTGGATCAATGGTCCAGTTGTCTCTCACCAAGACGCTTATGGTGAGTCACTTTACGGCATCGATCCATACCTCAGCGTACAGATTCGCCAGCCCCTCCCCAACTCGTTTCCCTGTCACATGGAGGTACAGGCCGATATGGGAAACCTGCTAGCCCAAGGGTACGTTCCAATCGCAACGAACGAGGGGTACGTGGTCCTCGTCCCCTCTTACCGTTATTTCCGCGGAGGCCTCAGCCTGCAATTCTGAGGTTCCACCGGCCTACTGGAATCGGGAATGCCAGTTCCACAAATTGGAATGATAGGGCGTATGTTCTATACTATTGGCTGTAATTGCTTTGTCTGCATCAATTTAGATGAATGGAGCTCCTGTCCGGCTGGAAATTGACGTGCTAGTATAAAAGCAAAAGTCGCGGCGTGGGTGTTTGTTGATGAACGACCAATTGCGAACTCGGCTGGGAGCAGTCACGCTGGCGCTGGTAACCCTGGCAGCGCTGATTTTCGCCGTCCTGAACTTCCAGCAGCGCACCCGATTCGCATCCCCTGATGACGGCGTTACCTGGATGGACTCTGCTCAGGGGGTCAAGGCATGGTATGTATCCGCTGGCTCACCTGCAGATCACGCGGGAATCCATGCGGGTGACGTGGTCGAAACCGTTCGGGGCGTCGACGTGCATCGCGCAAGCGACGTGACGCGTGTGCTGTGGCGCGCTGGGATCTGGACCGAAGTACGCTACGGCATCGTTCGCAACGGCGAACCAATCACGCTGACGCTGGTTACCGCCCCGCAACAACAGCGCTCTTTTCTTCAAGACTACCTGCGAGTCACTGCGCTGCTGTATCTCTTCATCGGACTGTTCATCTTCGTGCGCCGATGGAATGCACCGCGGGCCATTCACTTCTACGTTTTCTGCCTCGCGTCGTTCATCTTGTACAGCTTTCATCCCACCTGGAAGCTGAATTCGTTCGACTGGATTATCTACTGGGGCAATGTGGTAGCACTGTTTTTGCAGCCCGCGCTGCTGGTGCACTTTTCACTGGTATTTCCAGAGCGGCGCGGCCTTCTGTGGCCAAAGCTCACCGCCGTCTACAGTATTCCGGTAATCTTACTGGCCGTGCATGGGATGGTGGCGACGGCAACACTGGGCTTTATTCCGGCGATTTCCTCGCGAATCGTGCTGGACAAAGTTGAGACGGCCTATCTAGCCACTTATTTCCTTCTGGCCGCGGCGATATTCTTATCGAGCTACTTGCGCGCGCCGAGCGGAGTACTGCGCCAACAACTAAAGTGGGTGACGGGCGGAACGTTTGCGGGCATCGTTCCATTCCTCGCGCTGTATGCGTTGCCGGGACTGTTCGTAGCCACGCCACCGGCGTGGACCGAGCTGTCTGTCTTCTCTCTAGCGCTGATCCCGCTCTGCTTCGGCTACGCCATCATGCGCTACCGGCTGATGGATGTGGACATCATTTTCAAGCGCGGTCTGGCTTATACATTTGCAACCGCCGGCGTGGTGGCAATCTATTTTGCCGCCGTGGCGCTGATCGGCGAAATGTTCCACACAGCTTGGCCCACGGGCGCCGCAGGGGGAGTGATTGCGATTGTGGTCGCAGCGTTTCTCTTCCAGCCGCTGCGAGATTGGGTTCAGACGCGCCTAGACCACTTTTTCTACCGCGACCGGCTGGATTATCGCCGCACATTGATTGAATTCGGCCGCGCGCTGACCAATGAAGTCCGCATCGAGCCGCTGCTCGCGTCGGTGCTCGACCGAATTTCGCAGACGCTGCTCGTCGACCGCCTTGCCGTGTTTCTAGAGAACGCGGCGCAGCCCGGACATTTTGCGCTTTCGCGTTCCATGGGAATCAGTCCGGAGAGTCCTCTCGATTTGAGTTTTCTCGATTCGCCGCGTCCGGCACTTGATCGCGGCTGCCTGTTTTTCGAATCAGCGCGGGCTGCGGCAGACGAAAGCGACGCGGTTCGACGCACAATCGACGAGCTCGGCCTGAATTATTTTATTCCGTGCCGTTTCCACGACCGCACAGTGGCTGTCCTGGGGCTCGGGAAAACGGTAGATGGCGACTACCTGTCGAGCGACGATCTCGAACTGCTTTCGACTATCGCAGGCTATGTGGCGATCGCGATCGAAAACGCGCGACTTTATCAGTCTGTCGAACAGAAGGCCCTGCAAATCGAACGGCTGAAAGACTTCAGCGAGAATATCGTCGAATCGCTGCGCATTGGAGTGGTAACCATTGACCTTGAAGACCAGATCGAGTCGTGGAACCCGCAGATGGAGGATCTGCTGGGCATTCCGCGCAGCGAGGCGCTTCGCCACACTCTGGAAGAGGTGTTGCCGCGAGATCTGAGCGGGGAAATCGCTTCGCGCGGCAACAGCGAGCACGTGGCCGGCATCTATAAGTTTCATCTGACTACCCGCGGGGGACGTCACGTGGTGGTGAACGCTTCGGTCGCGCCGCTGGTGGGCAAAAACGGCGCGCGGCTAGGTCGGCTGGTACTGCTTGACGATATCACCCAGCGAGTGCGCCTCGACGACCAGATGGTGCAGACCGAAAAACTTACGTCTCTGGGCTTGTTGGCTGCCGGTGTGGCGCATGAGGTGAATACGCCGCTCGCCGTAATTTCGAATTATATTCAGATGCTCGCGAAACAGATTCCCGCGGACGATCCCCGGCAGAAAACCATCGACCGAATCGTGAAGCAGACGTTCCGCGCCAGCGAAATCGTGAATAATCTACTGAACTTTTCGCGCACGGGCGGCGCAGAGGCTGCGGAAGTCGACTTGAATTCAGTGCTTGAAGAAACGTTGACGCTGGTGCAGCATCCTTTCAAAGCCGCGCGTGTGAATGTAGTCCGCAACTACGAGAAGAAATTGCCGCTGGTGCTTGGTTCCACCACGCGGCTGCAGCAGGTGTTTCTGAATTTGTTCATCAACGCGCGCGACGCCATGCCGGGCGGTGGAATGATGGAAGTTCGCACCGCCAGCCACAATGGATCGGTCGAAATTGAGGTGACAGACACCGGCGCGGGAATTGCTCCCGAGAATCTGAATCGAATCTTCGATCCCTTCTTCACCACTAAGGCCACCGGCCGGGGCACGGGCTTGGGCCTTTCCGTGAGCTACGGAATCATCAAGGAGCACGCGGGCAAAGTTGACGTGCGCTCTACGCCGGGCAAAGGGACGTCGTTCCGGCTGGAATTTCCCGTGGCCAGGAAAGCCGTGCATGCCTAGAGGGTCCATTCTCGTCGTCGACGACGAAACCGAAATCCGCGAAGGGCTGGAAGCTCTTCTGCGATCCGAGGATTTCGATGTCGCACTCGCTGAAACCGGCGACGCCGGGCTACAAAAACTCGAAGAGCGTCCGTACGACCTGATGTTGCTCGACGTGAGCCTGCCGGATCGCAACGGGCTCGACATGCTGCGCGAAATTCGCCGGCGCGACCCGAACCTTTCGATCATCCTGATCACCGCCTTTGGCTCCATCGATATGGCGCGGGCCGCGTTCAAGGGCGGCGCGCAGGACTACATCACCAAGCCATGGTCCAACGACGAGCTAGTGGCGCAGATTTCACTGGCAATCGAGGGACGGCGACTGCGGGAAGAGAATGTCCATCTGAAGCGCGCGCTGAAGCAGCGCTACAACTTCCCCAACATAGTAGGCAAGAGCGAGAAAATGCTGTCGGTATTCGACCTGGTGACGCAGGTGGCGCCCTCGCGCTCGACCGTGCTGATCTACGGCGAAAGCGGCACCGGCAAGGAGCTGATCGCCAAGGCCGTTCACGCAGCCTCGCCCCGCGCGGATAAGCCATTCATCCCAGTAAACACCGGCTCGATTCCGGCGGATCTGCTTGAGTCGCAGCTTTTTGGGCACGTGAAGGGCGCATTCACCAGCGCAATCGCGTCGAAAAAGGGACTCTTCGAAGTCGCCGACCAGGGCACGATCTTCTTCGACGAAATTTCGACGGTTAGTCCGGAGACGCAGGCCAAGCTGCTGCGCGTGATTCAGGAACGCGAATTTATGCGTCTCGGAGGCACCGACACGATCAAAGTCGACGTACGCATCCTCGCCGCTTCGAACGAGGATCTGCGAAAGCTTGTTCGCGAGGGGCGTTTCCGTGAAGACCTATACCACCGCTTGAATGTGATCGCGATTCATCTGCCGCCGCTGCGAGACCGAAAGCAGGATATTCCGGCGTTGGTCGACCGCTTCCTGGAGCAGTTTTGTCGCGAGAACGGTAAACCTCCGCGCGGTTTCACCCAGGGGGCGATGAAGCTTCTGATGGACTACGACTGGCCAGGGAACGTCCGCGAATTGGAAAATGCGGTGGAACGGGCGGTGGTGCTGTCCACGCACGAGTCGATGGACGCCGACCTGCTGCCCGAGGGCGTTCGTACGCGCGAGGTAGTGAAGGGTGTGCGGCTGCAACTGTCGGAGTTTTTGCCGCCACTGCCGGGCGAGGCCGGGGCGCGGACGACTGCGCCCGCACCGTCGCTATTTGAAATCCTCGAAGACGTCGAGCGGCGAATCATCATGGATATGCTCGAACGCACGAACTGGAATCAGACGGAAGCGGCCGAGCGGTTTCAGATCCCGCTCTCAACCCTCAACCAGAAGATCAAGCGCCTGGGCATCGAGACGCGCCGGCGTCCCAGCGCCACGCGCGGGCCAGGCGTGGGCTATGGCGAAGATTCTGCAGAATTTTCCGCAGGGACCAATTGCTAGTCGGCAGATCCGCTCGAAATGACTGAAGATTAAGGCTGCTTGCGCCCGGAACTTCCGCCCTCTTGCAGGTGCATAGCCTCATGCGCGCGACGCTTCATGCGGTAGAGTGCGGCATCCGCCGCGCCCAGCAACTTCTCGATCGTAATTCCGTCGCGTGGGTACACGGCCGCGCCGATGCTGGCCGAAATCGTCGGTTCTTCGCGATCTTGTGCTAGCCGCTCGCCAATCCGCAGGGCCACTTGTTGCGCCTCAACCCAACCCGCCTCCGGGATCACCAAGGCAAATTCATCTCCGCCATAGCGCGCCGCCGTGTCGATGCTGCGGCAATAGACTCGAAGGATGTCCGCCAGCCGACAGAGTGCCCTGCTGCCGGTCAGGTGACCGTGAGCGTCGTTGATCTGCTTCAAACCGTCCAGATCGAGCAGCAGCAAGGCGAATGGCCGGGCTGTACGATCAAATCGCTTGATTTCCAGGTCCAGCACATCCAAGAGTTTGCGATAGTTCGCCAAGCCGGTCAGCGGATCGGTGATCGCCAGATTTCGCGCCTGCTCTTCCGTATGACGTCGCTCCGCAGTCATTGCAGCGAGCGCCATCGTCATCACGCCTACTATGCCCATAAACGCCTGCAACAAAAGCAGCGAATCGTTGGGCTTGCCGATGGCGAATGGGCCAAACCGGTGCATGGTGCCCCAAGTGGCGATTCCGGAGAGCAGAATCGTCGCGACGGCGGCCTCGCGCTGGCCAAATCGAAGAGCGACCCATAGCAGGAACGGAATGCATAGATATTCGAGCGGATAGCTCCGCGCCGAAGGGAACAGCAGGCCGCAAAAGACGATCTCGGCCACCAGCCCCAGGCCCAACACTAGGGCCACAAACTCGCTCAACCTCGACCAGTTCCAGCGGAGCCGGAAATTCGAGCCCCATAGGATCAACAACGGCGTCACGATAACGGCGCCTGCTGCGTCGCCAAGCCACCAGGTCAGCCAAATGGGCTTGAAATCCGCCCAGCGCGCAAAACCCTCTGCGGATAGCGCGGTGACGCCGCATGTGGCCGCGATCGTGGTGCCGAGCAAGCCGGCGAAAAGTGCAAATTTTAGAGTGTCCTGCGCCGACTCGAAGCACTTTCGGCCGCGAGCGAATCGGATCACGAGATACGCGCCGAGCAGCGCCTCAATCGTGTTTCCGGTCGCGATGCCCGCGGACGAAAGGAGAGATCCCGCCGTGGTCGCGTTCACAAGAAAAGCGCCAATCCAGATGCCGGGCCATACGCGATAGCCCAGCATAATCAGTGCGGCCAAAGCGATTCCCGTGGGGGCCCACACAGCCGTGGAGCTGGGGTGCACGAAGGCCAGGATTAGCCCCAGTTTGCCGGCCACGAAATAAAGCACGGCCAGCATCACGATGAGGGTTGCTTCTTTTAGGCGGTTCTCCAAGGCCTGCCCCCTTGGAATTCCAGTAAAGGGATTCATCGCCCCGATATTTTGATGCGGTCAGCGAGCCCCGTATATCGGGATTTTCGTCTACGCGCGGCTCAAGCGCTATAGGCAATATCTGTCGTTCGCAACGTTCGGAAAACGGAAGAGTTAAATCATTCGGTCGCGAGCGCCAGTAAACAAAAGGCGATAGAGCCGGCGGACAACTCTCAGGACACCAAGGAATGGCCGGCTATGGCCTCGAGTATCCGATACGGAGCGTGCTTGGGCGAGACGAGCACCTCGGGCGGAATCAGCAGCGTTTGTTCGATCGCGTACTGGCCGGACATGGCTGCATGCGCCACGCCGTCGGTGAAAACCAGCCAGGTAGAAAGTGGAGGAAATTCCAGGCGAGTTTTGGGGCATTCCTTCTGAAACCCAGCATTTTCTTTCAGGTAGTCGTGAAAGCCGAGCATAAACATGTCGTACGGTGTACGACCGGTGGGTTGAAAGCCGAGCTTTTCACCCCAATTGCGAGCCGTGCGGCTGAAGAAGGAATCTTCGGCGATTCGTCGCAGACCTGCATCTTCAGCATAGCGGTCCGCCAAGACCTCGAATCCTTCCGTGGTGTTCCACACGCGGGGATTTTTGGGGTTCAGATTCGTGAAGATGCGCAGGATGCGCCCGCCACGCGTTGGACGCGTGGGGAACGCATCGACGTGCAACAAGTCATTGCGCTTGTGCAGCGGTAATCCGCGCCGTTCCTCCTCAAATGGCCGGAAACTCGAAAAATCGAGCGTCCATTTGCGGGCGTAGGGGATCAGAAATTTCGCGGCGAAGTCCACGACGTGCTTGGTGTAGCTTCGCAGGATGCCGTGGAGGCGCTCGATCGTGGCGCTGTCGCCCGTCACACCACGCAAAATATCGTCGTTTGGGCGGTAAGAGACGTTCTTGTGAAGCCTTAGCTCAGCCCACTGCTGCGAAACCAGAAAGTCCCGGTCTTCGGCCGGAAGTTCGAAAGGCGGCTCGCGAAAGAAGAGGATCTCGCCACGCTCCAGCAACTCGCAATAGGAGCGCGACCGAGCGTCTCGCTGCTCTTGCCCCACCCAGCCGGCGGGGGCTCGATAATCCTCTACCATGATCCAAGGTAGGTTCGGCATGGCACTTCCTCGCAGCTCGGCCTCGGCTCGGCTAGCTCGAGCCGAATAGCGCGCAGCCCGGCCTAGATCTTCCCAGCACCCGGTGGCTTGTAGCCTCGCGGTAGCAGCGCGGTTGACAGATCTACGCCCGACAGATCCACGCCATCGAGCTTAGTCTCTCGCAAAATCGCGGTGCGCATGTCGGCGCCGGTAAACGTCGCGCCGGTAATATCGGCATCACGAAAGTTCGTGGCGCCGCAATCGGTCCGGCGCAGAATCGCCTCTCGCAGGTCTGCGCGGAAAAGTTCCGCGCCTCCCGCCCGCGCATCCGCCATGTCTGCACCGGCCATGTGAGCCTCCGTGCAGTCCGCTTTGCGCAAATCAGCCCTTCGAAGGTTTGCTTTGCTGAAATCGCCCGAGGCAAGCTTCGCCTCGCGCAGATTGGCTCCCTCGAGGTTGGCTCCCTGACAATTGGCGTAGCTCAGGTTAGCTCTTTCGAGGTTAGCGCGGGAAAGGTCAGCCCCCGCCAAGTCGGCCCGCGCTCCCGCCTCCTCGCCGCGTACAAATTTCTCGTGCGCCGCTAAGATCTCCGAAAGCCGCCTACCATTGTGTCGAATTCCGCGGGGGGACCGCAGTCCTCCGCCCTTTAAAGCGCTCAGGATGCCCATATCTGCCTGTT
The DNA here is from genome assembly GCA_030037435.1 of Candidatus Acidiferrales bacterium. Lineage (GTDB taxonomy): Bacteria > Acidobacteriota > Terriglobia > Acidiferrales > UBA7541 > Palsa-295. The sequence continues at coordinate 14,097 of JASHRI010000534.1, forward strand.
GGATGAAGTCTGCACGCCCACACATTTTACTAAAGACGGTGCATCTGTGCACCTGCATACGAAACGCGTCTTTACAGCGGGTGTGATAATTTGGGTTGGATGACCTGCCCACTGGCACACGGAAAGTCCTCAAGAACGGTAAAGCCGTTCGCAGCGATATTTGCGCTTGCTTTCGGGATATCGGTGGTTTGCGGAAACCTTCAGAGAACACAGGCCCAGCAACCGCCTAACACGCCAATTGAGGAGACGGTAGCGAATCTTGCAGCGGGCCGCGTTGTGCTCGCTGTGGTTAAAGACGCCATCATCGTCGGCACCATCGAAAACCCAATTGAGGCCGAGACCCATGTTCCCGAGCCGGTCGTGCTTGCAAGCGAGCGCTTCGGCGTGCTGCTGGGCGCCGTGGAGTGGTGGTCGCCGTCGTCCAATCTGGAAATCGCCCAACTCGATCGCGAACTCCCGCATTTGCGTACCTACGCGGTTGCGGCTCCTCCGCACCTGGGACAATCGCAGGGCGGAGACGAAGCTTCCGACATCGAACTGATTGGGCAAGGTTTGCTCGAACGGCTCAATCAAGCGGCGCAAGGACTTCATAGCAGTGTACAGCTTGCGTCAGACGAGCCACTCACCGAGCTGATCGTCGCCGACTATCTCGCCGGCTATGGCCCTGAGATTTGGCAACTATCGTACGGCCTAAAGCAGGAGCAGCAACAGAATGATTATTGGACGTCCCGCGTGCTGCAGCCCCGATACGAGCAATTCTGGCCTCCGGAAAAGGGGCAGCCGCGCACGCTCGTGGAGTTCGATTATCCGTCCGAGAATGCCCCTCCCACTTTGCTTGAGCTGCTACGCAATGGCGATGCGCGGCTTCAAAGCATCCGTTCATCCGACGCGCAGATGGGGGAAGTCGCCAGCCGCTTGCTCGCCGGCGAGAGCAATAAGCTCAACTCAGCCGACGTTGTCCAATTTCTGCGCGCCTCGCTCGACGCCATCGCTCCGCCCCACGCGCGCGAAACAATGGCCATCCTGAAGCCGGAAGTTGGTCTTTCGTGGATTCTCGCGCCGCCAGCCGAGCCAGCGCGGCACCGCACGCAATCTAACGCTCCAACGAACGCCCCGACACTGCAACCACAGGGCGCCCCCACTTTGGCGCCGCATTAGTCGGAGACGTTTCGCTCGGTTTAGCTATTTCTTTTCGGAAAGTTGTTTCTGCAGGCGAGCGTTCTTTTCGGCCACCGACCGCGCCAAATTCTCTTTGTGGGCCACCAACTTTTGCGCAATTTCGGGATCGCCGAGTCCCAGAATCTCCGCGGCAAAAATCGCTGCGTTCACGGCTCCGGCTTTGTCGATCGCCATCGTGGCCACGGGGATTCCCCCCGGCATTTGCACCGTCGCCAGCAACGCGTCCAGGCCGTTCAATGTGCTGGTTGCCATGGGCACGCCGATTACAGGCAGCGTGGTATTTGCCGCCATCACGCCGGCTAGGTGCGCTGCAGCTCCTGCGGCAGCCACTAATATTTTCAGCCCGCGACTTGCGGCAGTCTTCGCATACTCGTGTGCGCGCTCCGGCGTGCGATGCGCGGAGAGCACTTCCATTTCATACGCAATGCCGAATTGATCGAGGGTTTTTCCTGCTTCGCTCATCATCGGATAGTCCGTGTCTGAGCCCATCACGATGCCTACCCGCACTGCCCCGCCGCTTGCATTCGCCACTGGATCGTTCTCCTTGTAGCCTTTTTTCTTGTCAGATACGCTTCGATGAATCGAGCCGCGGCTTCTGTCTTTATGATCCTCGCCGCGCTCCAGCGGCGGATTCCTGCACCGCGCCAATCTGCTGCGAATTTCCGGCAACGCGCTTTCCGATGTCGCGCCGATAAAACGAGCCTTCGATCTCGATCCGCTCGACTGCGTCATACGCAGCGCGGCGCGCTGCCGCCAGATCGTCACCCTTGGCGCTTACCACCAGCACTCGGCCGCCGTTGGTGCGAAATGTCGCTTCCTCGCGGCGCGTGCCTGCATGAAACACTACCGTGTCGGGAATTCCGGTCACACTTTCCAGGCCGAGAATCGGCGTGCCCAATTGCGGATTCGCGGGATAGCCCTTCGACGCAATCACCACGCACAGGCTCGCGCCTTCGGACCACTTTGCACTAAATCCAGCCAGCTCTCCTCGCGCCGCTCGCGCGCAAGCTTCCGCGAAATCGAAATCCGCGCGCAGCAAGACAGCCTCCGTCTCCGGATCGCCGAGCCGGCAGTTGTATTCGAGCACCTGCGGACCTTGCGGCGTCAGCATCAATCCAAAATACAGAAATCCCCGATATGCCATGCCATCTTTTCGCAATCCGTCGAGCGTCGGCCGCACAATCGCGTCGATGATGGTCGTCTCGAGCGCCCGCGGAAGGATTTCGTCGATCGAATAAACGCCCATGCCGCCGGTGTTCGGGCCTTCGTCATTGTCGTAAGCTCGCTTGTGATCGCGCGCCGGCGCCATGCGGATGAAATCCTGCCCGTCGGTCAGAATGATGTACGACAACTCTTCGCCCGTTACGCCCTCTTCAAACAGCACTCGCTTTCCCGCATCGCCAAATTCGCCATTCTCCATCACACGCGCGATGAATTCCCTTGCTTCCGCGGCCGAGGAAGTGACGAGCACGCCCTTCCCGGCGCACAGCCCATCCGCCTTGATCACCAGCGGCCACTTCACCGAGTCGAGCGCCATGTACGCAGCCCTCGGCGAGTCGTGGATCCCATACACTTTGGGCGTCGGAACCCCGTGTCGCTGCATGAATTCTTTTGAGAAAATCTTGCTGCCTTCCAGTTGAGCCGCTTCGCGCCCAGGCCCAAGCAAGGCAAGGCCGCGCGTAGCGAATTCATCGGCAATTCCCAGCACCAGCGGCAATTCCGGCCCGACGACGGTCAGGTTTGCGCCCAGCTTCTGCGCAAGGTCAGCCGCGGCCCCAACGTCTTTTGAGTCCTTCACCTGCAGCGCAACGCATTCCACGTCATTTGCGATGCCGTCGTTTCCCGGTGCACACCAGATCTTTTCGGCCGCGCCGCTTTGTTTCAGCTTCCACACGATTGCGTGTTCGCGCCCGCCGCCGCCGATCACGAGTATCTTCATGTTTAT
>JASHRI010000535.1 GCA_030037435.1 Candidatus Acidiferrales bacterium
GACATCGAAATGCTGCACGTTCCAAACGCGACCACGGACGGCAGCACGATTGTCGTCTTCCGGCGTTCCGATGTGATCAGCGCCGGCGACATCTTCAATTCCAACGAATATCCGAGGATTGATGTCGATAAGGGTGGGAGCATCCAGGGTGTGCTCGACGGGCTGAATCTGATGCTGAAGATTGCGATCCCGCAGAATTTGCAAGAGGGCGGGACGATGATCATTCCAGGCCACGGGCGAATTTGTGACGTGGCCGACCTGGCGTTTTATCAGGAAATGGTGACTATCATTCGAAATCGCATTCAATATTACATCGGCCAAGGTATGACGCTGGATCAGGTGAAGGCGGCCAAACCGACGCTGGATTACGACGGCGAATACGGCAGGTCCAGCGGACCTTGGACGACCGATATGTTTATCGATGCGATTTACAAGAGTCTTAGCGCAGCGAAAGCGGGGAAGACGGCGACGCCGGCTGGTCATTAGAGGATTTGGCGGGCGAAGCGCGAAGCCGTGATAACTGGCTGCGTGCCAGTTTCGGGGAATGCGAATGCGGTCGGAGGGCAGCAAGTGAACGGCAGAAATTTTCTCAGATATGCAGCAGCCTTTGTTTTCATTGTGGTGACAATTATATTCGTGATGCCTCGCTTCGCGAGCGCGCAGGAGTCGACAGCCGAAGCGGGTCAGGTGCAGGATCTGACCGGATACTGGGTGCAGGTGGTGACGGAAGATTGGCGGTACCGTATGGTTGTGCCGCGGAAGGGCGACTACCAGGGCGTTCCGCTGAATGCGGAGGGTCACAAGGTAGCGGAGGCGTGGGATCCGGCGAAGGACACTGCGGAGCACGAACAGTGCAAATCCTACGGCGCCGCGGCGATCATGCGTGTTCCCGAACGCATACATATCGACTGGGAAGACCCAAACACGTTGCGGGTGCAAACAGATGCGGGAATGCAGACCCGGCTGTTTCATTTCGGCGGAACTCCGCCAGCGCATGAAGAACCGTCGTGGCAAGGGTATTCGGTGGCGAGCTGGGAGGGAATGAGGCCGCGGCAAGGGTTTGGTTTTGGCGGGCGCGTAGAGGCGGCGAAGCCCGAAGGATATTTGAAGGTGGTAACGACGGATTTGCGGCCGGGATACTTGCGGAAAAATGGGGTGCCGTACAGCAAGAATGCGGTGGTGGAGGAATATTTCGACAGCTTCACCGAGCCGGATCACAAGACATATTTGGTGGTGAGCACGGTTGTTACGGACCCCACATATCTCCAGCGGCCCTTCCTTGTAAGCTCGCAGTTCGAAAAACTGTCCGGCGACTCGGGTTGGCATCCGACGCCCTGCCAAGCGGACGCCGCTCCATGAAGTTCGCGTGCAAGGAAGGCGTCGCAATCACAACGTTTCTGAAGACGATGGCTATGAGCAACGCAACGGAGGATCAATGATGAAGCGTAACCACGATCAAGAGCGACGCACGCGGAATTTGTTCCGGTTGAGCAGCATGATTCTTGGTGTCGCGGCGCTAGTCGTGTCAATGGCCGCGACTTCGGCGCGGGCGCAAGTGCCGGAGAATATCGAGGTTCAACTGCAGAAGATGGGGCACATCGTCGATCCCGGGTGCACGGCGAAGCTCTATCGCCCGCTGATGCCTCCAAAAGACATCGTGGATCAATTGGAGGAGATGAAGAAGACGGGCAAGCCTAGCAATGAAGTGCCGATCTATCGGGGCGTTACGATTTACCGCGATATGTCTTTTGGCCCCGACCCGAAGGATGTAGTCGACATTTTCACGGCCGACAAGGGGCCTGCGTCGCGTCCGGTGTTGATTTACGTTCCCGGCGGAGTTGGGAACAAAATCGAGTTGCAGGATCGCGAAGCCAATTCCTTTAACGACAACATCGCCCGCTGGGCTACGCAAAACGGAATGGTCGGGGTGTTGATGCAGCGGCACGGCGCTGCGCCCGGCGCGCCACCGGATTATTACGCTGGCGCAAAAGATGTTTCCACGATGATTCAGTACGTGGAAGCGAACATTGCGAAGTATCACGGCAATCCGGATCGCATGATTATCTGGGCTCAGTCAGCTGGGAATGGGCCGCTGGGCATCTACGCGGGCCATCCCGATCTGTATGGACCCAAAGGGATCGGCGTGAAGGGAATCATTTTTATGTCGGGGCAATTCAGCATTCTGCGCCCGGATGGCTCCAATCCCGTGCCGCAACAGGCGGCAGGACCAGGAGGCGGCGCGGGATTATTTTCTGGAGCAGGCACCAACTGCGGGTTGACCGGCGGCGCTTTCAGCATTGAGGGCGTGCTCCCCGGCCGAACGCCAGATCAGCCGGGCGGACAAGCGCCTTTCGCTATGCCGCGTGGGGGCGCCGGGTTTGGCGGACAGGGCGGGCCGCACCTTTCTCAAGCAGAACTCATCGAGCGTTCCAGTCTGCCAGGACTGGAAAAGACGGACGTGAAGATCCTAGTGGCATCCGCGGAACTCGATCCGGGCGTGGATGGGAAAATGAGCCCGTTCAACCAAGCCTTGCACGATGAACTGTGCAAACTGGATGGCTCGAATGCCGTCGACGGCAAAGGCCATTGCCCCATGATGCTATTCGAGAAGGGCGAGAGTCACATGTCGGAGATTTTTTCGGTCGATACTCCCGACAAGACGGTTTCCGGGCCGATTCTCGCCTGGATGAAAGGCATCAAGTAAAGCGGCTAGGGAACGGGCTGTCGTTTTAACGCTTCTCGAAAAGCCCGTTCCCTCATATTTCGGCGCGTGGTTTGAGCGCGGCCACTAGGCCCATTTGTCGATCGAGAAGCTCCTTCGATAACTCAAGTTTCCGACCTGCGAGACGGGATCCGTCTGGCCGCCAATCACGACGACGTTGATGTAGCTAGGATGTGGGAAATGAGGAATCACGGTGTCGTCTGGGAGCTTGTACCAGCTGGCAAAAGGCTCGACTCCCTGAAGCGCGCGTGAGTACTCGAAAAGATACGACCAGTTTCTGTCGCGATAATCCTTCGCAGTCTGCGTGGTGTTCTTGTAGA
>JASHRI010000536.1 GCA_030037435.1 Candidatus Acidiferrales bacterium
AGAAGCCAAGCTCACTGAATACCGCAGCCTTTCGGCACGACGTGAAAGAATCGCCAGTTTGATCAGACAATGGCAATCACTCTATGGCGAACGCGAACCCCATTCCAAGAAGCGCGGCCGAAAGCAGCCCCCGTCAATTGCGCCAGTGACCGATTTGGCTGAGGGAGGGACTGTGGTTTATGTGATCCGCGCGCTAACCAAGACGGGACCGCTGACACTCGACGAATTGTTGCAACAAACCCGTGCTCTTGGCTGGCCGTGTTCGGGCAATGACCTGGTTGATAAAAAGCGCCTTTACGCGGCCATGTACAAGAGGCCGAAATTTACGAAGGGTGTAGACGGAAAGTGGAAGCTAGTGGAAATCAAGGAGAAGGCAAGCTGAAATAAAAAGGCCCGCTGTTGCAAGGCAGCGGGCCGTAAACCCAACTCCCTGCTAGAACAAGGAGTCAAAGCTTTGCGAGGCCCGCAGAATAGCCGTTCTCCGCCGAAAAGTCAATGATTTTGTGACCAATACGCTAAGGCGTGGTGGCCGAGCGGCTTAAGGCAACCCCTTTGCAAGGGGGTGACGGTTGCTAGAAACAGCCGTCCGGGGGTTCAAATCCCTCCCACGCCTACCCATCTGTGCACCATTTCCCTTGACATGCTAATACGCTTTAGCATAAGATATGCTCACTATGAACAAGCTCAGCAAAGAACGGCAAACACAGATCATCTCGGCGCTAGTAGAGGGCAATTCGCTTCGGGCCACGGCTCGCATGTGCCACGCGGACGTGCATACGGTCCAATGGCTCCTAGAAGATGTGGGGCGGGCATGCGCCGAATACCAGGACAAGACGCTGCGGAATCTCACCAGCAAGCGAATCCAGTGCGATGAGACTTGGTCCTTTTGCTACGCCAAGGAAAAGAACGTCCCGCAAGAGCTAAAGGGCAAATTCGGGTTTGGCGACGTTTGGACGTGGGTTGCGATGGACGCGGATACCAAGCTCATCGTGTGCTGGAATGTGGGCGGTCGGAATGCCTATCATGCCCAGCAATTCATGCACGATGTTGCTTCACGTCTCTCCAATCGCGTACAGCTAACGACAGACGGGCACCGGGCCTATTTGGATGCCGTGGACTTGGCTTTTGGGAACGATATCGACTACGCGATGCTGGTTAAGCTCTACAGCTCAGATCGCGGCAAAGGCGAAGTGCGCTATAGCCCTGCAGAATGCACCGGGTGCCGTTCTGTGAGGGTTAAGGGCAATCCGCAGTATCAGCACGTCTCAACCAGCTTTGTGGAGCGTCAGAACCTTACTATGCGGATGCAGATGCGCCGATTTACGCGGCTGACGAATGGGTTCTCCAAGAAGATCGACAATCACATGGCCGCGATTGCCCTTCACTACATGCACTATAACTTCTGTCGGGTTCATCAAACCTTGCGCGTGACTCCCGCAATGGAAGCTGGACTTACAGACCATGTGTGGTCCGTAGAGGATGTCGTGGGTCTACTCACACACCATACTTCTTAACCCGCTGGTGCCATTCCGTTGCTCTCTTCGCCAGCCACAACCAGACGTGCGCCTCACGAGCTAGAACTTCGATGGGCACCTCGTGGTTAAGCTCTTCTTCTGAAACCTCTATAATATTTCTCTCGGGCCATGAAGCGATGCCAAGTTTCCGCCGATTGACCTCAATGCGCGCTTTATCCAACTGCATCAACGTGTGGATATACAGCCACCGGATCATACGTGGGCGCAGACCAATAACTTCGCTCGTGATTGGACCCACAATCGCAGCGATGATTGCAGCCTTCGCCTCGCCAGACAGACCCTGCCACCAACGAAGAAAATGCTGCATTGAGAATGTCCCCCGGCCAGCGGGAGACTATACTCTCTGATACTCATTTTCAAACTTCCACCCCCCTGTCCCTCAAATTCACACACTACCCATCTTTGAGTACTTGTTGTCAAGGGATAGTTACCTTGGCGATTAGAGTCGTGCATGACATGGCGCGGAGGCTCAATCCAGTGGCCGTCGTCGTTGATGTGGGCGAAGGCGCAGACAGCGCGGACGATGGCGTCGGCTGAGGGAGCGACGAGCGCAGCCTGTTCGATGAGCGGCGCGAGGGCGTGGCGGAGGCCGGCGTTGCGGCGACGGAAAAGGCCGGTGGCGTGGGCATGGCGATAGACCGAGGAGTGGTCGGCGATGCCGTAGTCGGCGGCGATGCGGTCGGGGCTGCGCCGATGAAGAAAGTCCTGGTCGATTGCGGCGCGATCGGGATGGCGACAGACGCTGCACTTGCGGTTGTGCCGGCCGGGCGCGGGGCGGCGATTGGTTGCGGCTGAGCGATGGGGCGGGGATGGCGGCGTGGTGGCACCATCCTGTTTGTACTGCGACTGCGGCGCTTCGTCCAGCGTCGAACGCTTCCCCATGTTCCTTCCCCCTTGGGGCTGAAAAGTGCCCCGACTGATGCTAACAGAGGATAAAAGGGAATTCCACTACAAAAATGCAGTGCCTGAAGATCCCCACCGTCACAAACCGAGGGCTGGGGCACCCGCGCGGTTGCTGGGCGGCGCATTCGCGCCGAAAGAGAAACATCCCGCAAAAGGATGGCGCTGACGCGCTGTCGAATTACGCCGGGGCTGAAACCCCGGCCTCCCAGGAGACGAAAAGACGCACCTTTGCGAGAAGCGCAAAAGTGCGGCACCCACAAGGTTTACTTTGTGCCTTGAGCAGAGGTCGGGTGTGAGGGCGCGTGCGGAGATGAATTGGAGTGGCGAGGAAAACCTTCCACCTTCGAGGGGCGCGAAGGATGCGCCACCCCGCCAGCCAAGTCTACTCGGTGGGAGGAGCCGACAACGTCATCTAATCAACAAGGTTTAGTCTGGTGCCTTGCCACCCCGCCCTTTCCTTTTTCAGATCAGGCCATACTCGCGCAGAAGCTTTAGTTGCTTTTCCAGCTTGTCTGGATCGCTGGTCGAATCGACATTGATACTCACAGCGGCTTTGCTACGACCAGATGGCTCGCCGGGCTGGCGGCCGTCCTTCTCCTTGTCGGCGGCTTCCGCTTCGGCAGCAACTTCTGCTTCATCCTCTTCCTGTTGGCCCGGCTGCTCTGCACCTTCTTCCGGTGGCGGCGCGGCAGGCGCTGCGGCGCTGGCAGCGGCGAGAGTGATCGAGTCACCGTTGACGGTTCCTAGACCCGCAGCAACAGCAGAGTCGATGAAAAGCTCCGCGGATTCATTGGCCGATTCCGGATGAACGTCTAACCCCCGCGCGCGCTGTTCGATCTTGGCTTTTGAAACGGTGTCGCCGTGGAACGTCTCGAAAATCTGGTTGAACAGTTTTGATGAACGGAAGGCCCGCTGCAGCAACGCAGGCCGATCCTCGGGCGGCGCCCCATCGATGTCCTTCGCCAGCGACGTCGCCTGATAGGCTTCCGTTCCGCCTTCTAGAAGTCCAAACTGCTTTAGCGCTGATGCGCGTACCTTGCCGGCGGAGCCTGCGTTTCCGAGTACGCCTGGCAAGATCGTCGCCTCGGGCTGCGGGCCAGTGTGTGTCTTGGCGACTAGCTTCTTTGAGTACTCGAGCGCTTGCTTCAGGTTGATTCTCGGGAACAGCGTCCCGCCCTTCCTTCCGCCTTTCGGTATCTTCCTCTTCGCTGCTGGTTCCTCAGTTTCC
>JASHRI010000537.1 GCA_030037435.1 Candidatus Acidiferrales bacterium
GGCAGCTTCACTTATGTTAACAGGCGTGAGGGCGGGAATCGAGGGTTCCGGATCGGGAGCGAGAAATGAGAGGGCTTGGATCGCCATCTCGCTCCACGCGGAAAGCTTGGCTGCGTTTAGAGGCTTCCGCTCGCCTGGTGCGCGAACAGGTCGCGACTGCACGACATGCGACGGTCAAGTGCCACGGCAGCGAAGTAGGAGCACCCGAGCCGCTCGCGTTCCACCCATGCTGCCATCCGCGGAGCGAGCGCTCGGAAGATGCGGCCCGTGACGTTCAGCAGGCTGTAATAAGCTCCCACAAAGCAGATCTCCGTGCGGTCGGCGTCATGTTCGGGGCACAGGCGCACGAGCTGCAGGAAATGCGCAAAATCATCGGCGCCCACGCTGCGACTGCCCAATCCCGCCACTTCGCGCACACGATCCGACAGCTGCACCCTCGCCGTGGAAGCCACCACCGAGCGGCAGTAGAGCACCAGGAATTCGAAGAATGCTGCGACGGAAACCACGCAAATCAGTGATGCGATCATTGCGCCCCCAATGGAAGAGGAGCCGCCATCGAATGTGCTTCGCTTGGCGCCTTCACCTTCATCAACGCATAAGCCCAGGCCAATGGCAGCCAGGTACCCATCACCGGCGGGAGCCAATGCAACAATGAATCCTGCAAACCTGGGAAAAGATTCCGAGCGGCGTACGCAGCAGCGATACCGCTGAAATATATGCCAAGCGCTAAGATCATCTGGACGAGTTCCTTGCGTGCCTGACGCAGCTTCAGCATCGCGGCCCAAAGCATATAGGTGAGAACCACGCCCAGAAAGTAAGTGTTCTGCCCGAACTCGATCACGAAACGGTGCATCGATTGACTATAACTCTGATGAATCATGAAGTAGGAGTACCCCGCTGTCGCAACAAGCAACAGGGTTGCGCCACCTCGTATATATCGGCCGATGTTAAGCTGGGTCAGAATTTCCTGGTAAAAATGCAGGATCACGAAAAACATTGCCATCGTCAGGACGCTGTCCATGTAGTAATAAAAGAAAAAATACTGATCCGAACGCACGCCGTACCGTTCCAGGCACACAAAACCACCCACTTGTGCGATCACAGAGATAAGCATGTAGAGATTAACAGCGAGATGACGAAGAAAAACGCGCCGGTAGAGCGCACTAATGATTACAGCAGCTTCGAGCGCGAAGCTGAGGGCGACGAGCAGATAATCGAACGGGCCAAGCATTCCAGAATCTCCTGGGAGGCCTGGCCCTCAATGCTGCGGTTGCTGCGTCTAGCGCTATTCCTTCGGCATGGGAAGGCCGCCAAGGGCCATTTCCATGGGCGCCGCAGTCCAACCACTGGCAGTCGCTGAATGGGTCGTCACTGACTTCAGACCCATCGCCGCGAACAAAGCAAACGCTGACAACACCACCACCGCCAGCCACTTGTTCATGAAACCCCTCCGAGTAGGGAAAGAACTACGCGGCGGAGTATAGGCGGTCTGGTGCCGTCCCAAGAAAAAAGTTAGAGGCGTGTGTTCAAAGAGTACACACCGCCCTCTTCACCTTCATCTTGGCCTGCCACGCCAGAAACCTCACCGAATTGTCGAGGATCAAAATAGCGGTTGGATCTGATAGGGTCAATGTTACGAACGTACCATCTTCGCGTATCTTTTGGCAGTGCAATGGCATACGATCCTGTGCTTGGAACTGCAAGAAAACAGGCTGCTTAATTCAATGCGCCCCGTCGCCCGCCGAATCGCCCTTCATGAAAAACTGGTCTGAATCCTGTTGCTATCCCGAGCCACCGGAAGGACAATGCCGTCCGAAATTTGCGCCGCCCAGCCCCGATTTAGCGGCGATAAGGCGCCTGCGACGAGGAGCAGTGAGACAGCCCATTTTTTGGTTTTTGGCGGCAATCTTGCTCGGCATACCGAGCAAGACCTCGATTTCAAGCGCGGCGCCTGCGCACGCGCAGGCGCACACGAACGCTGAGCCAACAGGCCAAACTTCATGGAAATTTGCGGTTTCTGGCGATTCGCGCAATTGCGGCGATGTGGTGATGCCGTCGATCGCAGCGGGCGTGAAGAAATCCGGCGCGCAGTTTTATTGGCACCTGGGAGACTTCCGAAAAATCACCGATGTCGATGAAGACATCGACAATCAGCCGCAGCATCTTGGCAAGCCGCTCAGCAAGCCGGTGTACGAAAGAATGGCGTGGAACGATTTCGTTGAAAATCAAATTCAGCCATTCGGCACGGTCCAAATCTACTTGGGCATCGGAAACCACGACACAACTCCTCCGAAAACACGCGCCGAATTTGTAAGTTACTTTTCGCGGTGGCTCGACACGCCCGAACTCCGCGCCGAGCGGCTACGGGATGACCCCACCGAAGTCCAGCCGCGCTCCTATTACCGCTGGTTTGAGAGTGGCGTCGATTTCATCAATCTCGATAACGCCACCACCGATCAATTCAGTCCGGAGCAGATCGCGTGGTTCGAAAAAGTCCTGCACTCCGACTCATCCGATTCAAACATCCACACCATCGTGGTTGGCATGCACGAGGCCCTGCCGGAAAGCATCTCGGCGAATCACAGCATGGACCAATCACCAATCGGCATCGAAAGCGGCCGCCACGTCTACATCGATTTGCTGCGCTTTCGCGATCAAACGCACAAGCGCGTTTACGTCCTCGCCAGTCATTCGCACTACTTTATGGACGGCATTTTCAACACTCCCTATTGGCACCAGCATGGAGGAGTGCTGCCGGGCTGGATCGTCGGCACGGCAGGGGCAGAGCGCTATTCCCTGCCCAAAGAAGCATCGGAAGCGCGTGTCGCTCAGACGAATGTGTACGGCTTTCTGCTCGCCAATGTCTCGCCGAACGGCGCGGTAGAATTCAATTTTCAGCCGGTGATGGAGAAAGACGTGACGCCCGCCGTAGCGACGCGATATGCTCCTGGTTTCATTCACTGGTGCTTCGCGCACAACTCATCGGCACACTGACGCGAAGCGCGAGCTCATTTCCGAACGGAAGGAAAAATCCATGGCATCGCAAAGTAAGACGCAACCGACTCCCGAATTGGTATTCGATACGCTCAATTCTTACCAGCGCACGGCCGCGCTGAAGGCGGCAATCGATCTCGACATTTTTACCGCGATCGGCGAGGGCGCAGACACCGTGGCCGCACTGGCCAAACGCTGCAAGGCCACGGAGCGCGGCGTCCGGATCCTGTGCGATTTTTTGGCGGTCGTTGGCTTTCTGACCAAGCGAGATCAGCATTACTCGCTGACGGAGGACTCCGCGCTATTTCTCGACCGTCGCTCGCCCGCGTGTATGGCCCCTGCCGCGAATTTTTTGGCGCAGCCGCAGACGATTGATTCGTTCAAGGATCTTGCCACCGTCATTCGCGCGGGGCGCCCCAACTTGCCGACAGCAGAAGGATCCGTCTCGCCGGAAAACCCGATTTGGGTTAACTTCGCGCGCTCGATGGGACCAATGCAAGTTTCGTCCGCGCGAGCGTTGGCGCATATCCTAAATGCAGAAGCCGGAAAGAAATGGAAAGTACTCGACATCGCCGCGGGCCACGGAATGTTCGGCATCGAAGTCGCCAAGCAGAATCCGAATGCAGAAATTTTCGCGCAGGACTGGAACATGGTTCTCGACGTCGCAGTGGAGAATGCGCGCGCGGCGGGAGTCGAGGCTCGCTACCATCGACTGCCCGGCAGCGTCTTCGAAATCGACCT
>JASHRI010000538.1 GCA_030037435.1 Candidatus Acidiferrales bacterium
TTGGTCCGCGTACAAAGACCGAATGCAACAAGCCGCACGCTTGATGGGTTACGACATCGGCTTTTTGTTTCAATCAGATGGTGGTTTTAAAAGGGGCTGCCTAGACTTTGCTAATTCTCATCCAACAGTGAATCCCATTCTCATCGAGGTAATGAAACGCAATCGGTTGACGTGGCAGCCCCATTTGCGACGCTTGCGAAATCACTATCTGGAACATCAAACACTCACGAGGGGTGAAGTTGCTCAATATTATCCGCTCCAATGTGCAGAAATATGGTTCCAAAAGGTGTGGGTGAGCATCGAGGAAATACTGGTGATCTTGATGGCCGACAGTCTGCCCCACGACTTCATTGATATCCGGGAGTTGCCACCTGAAGAACAGAACGCCGGACCTTATGAAAGGCGCTTTGGGTGGCAATTGCTGAAGCCCCTATCGATTCTGCCCGAAAACAAAATGGATCAGGGCTAGCCCGCGTGAGTTCGCGGTGCGAGATTTTGCCCCTCGACTCGGCCAAACTCTGGCCTCGCTCAGGACAAAATTTTGCTGCGCAAAATTTTGGAGGCGGGGGGAGCTGCAAAGCATGCCTCACGCGCTTTGTCCCGAGCGCAGTCGAGGGAAACCCCCAATTAAGGCAGTCTTCTTTGCACGGCTCCAACGTTTTAACTGATTCTCGCGCGTGCGCGCCGACGAGAGCGTAGGGTGCTCCTCCGTCCAAACCACTCGCACGGGCAGCCGCGCTCGAATCCAGGCAGAACCCTTACCTTGATTATGAAAGCGCACCCGCTGAGCAACGTCCTCCGCTACGCCAACGTAGAACGAATGATCCGCGCATTCCAGGATGTAGCAGAAGTACATGGAAACTTGGTGCCCCTCGACTCGGCCGACGTCCGGCCTCGCTCGGGACAAATTTTCGCTTCGCGAAAATTTGGAGGCGGGGGGAGTCGAACCCCCGTCCGAGAAGCCTTGCCACCCGAAGACTACATGCTTATCCCGTTCCGATGGTTTCGCCGGCGTAGCTCAGAGCGGGCAAGACGCGCCGCCGGCTAGTCCGATGATCTCGCCGCCGCGTTACGGACCGAAACGCGACGGCCAGCCTACTGTGTGACGCCTCATCTCCAGCGCGCAGGCGACGCCGGAGGAGACGCGCTACCTACTTTTGGTTAGGCAGCGAGAGCCAACTGGGAATTGCCAGTTGTTTTGGTTCACCCGATTGCGGGCAGGTGACGCCCGGCATGCCTTCAGGCCGCGACAGCTTCCGTCGAAACCGTGTCGCCCCCGAGGTACTTCAATTATAGCATTGCATCCGAATCCGGCCCGTTTCCCTGGGCCGGAACCACGCGCGGGTGGATGAATTTAGCTCAGCGGGTAAGCAAACTCACCAGCGCGGCATAGGGAGGGTAGAGCGCGCTCAATTTCTCGCGGCTGCCTGCCTCGTAATCGGCCTGATCGAAGCCCGGCGACATCGTGGTGCCCATCAACGCGTACTTTCCGCCGGGAGCGAGGCGCGAGCCCTGCCAGAAGCCTCCGCGCACGGTGTGTTGCAATCGCATGCCGGAGGTGATTTCGCGGCCCAGCAGAATTGCTTCGCCGTTGCCGTCTGGCTTGAGTTCGAGCATTTCCACGGGATCGCCGAGGTAAAAGTGGTAGGTTTCGTCGCCCCGCAGGCGGTGCATGGCGGAAAACGTATCTGGCGTCAAAAGATAGTAGATGGCGGTAGACATCGCGCGCTCGTCGGGGTAATCCGGGGGCAGCGCGTTCCGGGGAATGTTGTCGGCCGATCGATACGTCTCGGCAAAATAGCCGCCTTCGATGGGCAGGGGACGCAACTTCAGCAGGTCGCGGATCTGGTCGGCCGTCAGCATGGCCCGTGCGCTTCCCTGATGCATACGATTTTCGTCCAAGTGTGACGTGGGGCCGCGAGCCATCCGGCTCGACGTGCTGAAGATACGAATCCGCCAGCCGGAAGGCAAGGAAAACCTGACCCGTTTGGAGCGTACCGAACCGGGGCAGCGCCCGTTTCTGCCTGCATATACTCAGGAACGTGCGAAAGGAATGTCAGTTGACACCCCTTGCACCCGTTTCCATAATCGCCAAGAGGTAGTGAACCCCGTGGCCGAACGCGAGAAGTCACTCGAGCGCGCGCTCGAAGAGGCAGTATCTCGAGCCTTGCGCGACAACCTGGCTCCCTTGCAGCGCACAGCGGACGAACTGCACCAGGCATATTCCGACCTGGTCGCAGCTTGCTCCTCCACGCGGCCTAGCAATGCGCTGCCGGCGATGCTGCGCGCGCAGACGTCGGCATCCGCGCTCGCGGCTGGTCTTTCGGTGTTATCGAATTTCGTCGCGGTGGCTTTGAAGCCGCGCGACGGCAACGGCAGCTCGACGGAAACGGAGGTGGCTGAGCCGGAAGAAGTCGAGGCTCCCGCTCCGCCGCGCAAGTCGAAATCTGCTCCGCCCGTAGTTCTGGAAGAGCCCGAGCCGGCGCCCGCTGTCGAGGAAGAGCAGGTGGAATGGGTCGAGGAACCGCCGCTCGCGCCCGGCAAAGCAGAAACCCCCGTGGAAGTCGCGGCCGCGAAAACGCCGGCCGAAGCTCCCGCATTCGATGTAACCACTCTTTCGTCCGAATTGCAGGAATTGCACCGCCGCGCAAATCGGGCTGCTAAAGTAAGCATGCAAGACATCAAA
>JASHRI010000539.1 GCA_030037435.1 Candidatus Acidiferrales bacterium
TATTGAAGTACTGCTGCTCCGCCCTGGGGCCCGACAACATCATGTTTGCGATCGACTATCCGTACCAGGAAACCGAGGGAGCCGCGCGGTTCATGCAAACCGCGCCTCTGCCGGAGCAAGACGTCGAGAAAATCGCACACGGAAACGCCGAAAGAATATTTCACATCAAGTCCGCCTGAATCACTTTTGATGCCAGCCGGGGCGCGGACTCCGGCAGCGAGCATTTGGCAGTGTGATATCGTGAAGCCGGTAGAAGTGCATGCCTGAAGAGACGCATTCCCTGAAATTGCGACTGCGGCAACTTGGAAGAGCGATCGCCGTGATGAATCTGGCGACGGTATGGTTGTTGGTGTCAAAGGGTCCCAAAGTCGCCGTCGAATATCTGACTCAGAGCGCCCGATATTTTCACGGATTTGGTTTCATCTGGCGCTGGCATGAGTTGCCCTGGCGACATCACTACCGACTCCCAAAAGCTTCCGCCGCGAGCCTTTTTCCTGGGGTCGATTTTGACCATTCGCCAGAAGTCTGGTTTCCGTTTCCGCGGAATCTGGGCGTTTACACCCACGAACTGGGAGTGCTGGCAAACGTGGTGAACCGACTGCAGCCGAAACGTGTGATCGAATTCGGCACCGCGGAAGGCAGAACCGCACTAAATCTGGCGGCATATTTACCGGCGGAGGGAGAACTGGTCACCATCGACATGCCTCCGAAGCCGCCGACGAATTACGTGGGCTTCTTTTACTGGAATCATCCGCTGAAGTCGAAAATCAAACAGCTGCACGGGGATATCCTAAGATTCGACTGGTCGACCTATCGCAACTCCGCGGGGGTGGTTTTTTGCGACGCGTTGGACGATTATGAAGGCTCGAGAGAAGAGACGAGAATTGCATTTGGGCTGGTGCAAGCGGGCGGAGCGATCTTTTGGCATGACTACGGAAGCGCCGAAGGTGTGACCCGCATGTTGAACGATCTGAGCCGAGAGCTGCCAGTCTGCCACATAGAGGGGACGACGCTTGGCTGCCTTGCCGTGCCGGATGAGCACGCCCGCGAGCGGTTGTGCCGCTGGTCCGCGAACGGCTCGGAGCGATGATCGAAACCCTTCAGTAGCGCGAGGCCGAATTGCGATAGCCTCGCAGCGTTGACGCGAGCAGGTGAATTCCCTATACTCAATTTCCCACCTGCACTTGCCCTACAGGATTCCAAACAGGCGAAAGGCGGGCTGGAATTCAGGATCGAACCGGTGTCGGTCCGTCGAGAACCTTTCCAATGGTAGAAGAAACGTGCAAACGCGAGATTGAGCTGGAAATTCCTGCCGAGGATGTCCAAAAGGCCTCGGACAAAATCGCCAAGGACATCGCTAGGATTGCGCGCGTGCCGGGATTTCGGCCGGGCAAGGCTCCGATCACACTAGTGCGCCGGCGCTTCGCAGGCGACATCCAAGGAGAAGTCCTGCAATCACTCGTGCCCGAATATCTGGAAAAGGCGCTCGGCGAAAAAAAACTTGTGCCGGTCACGCGCCCCGAAGTCGATAAGGTCGAATTCAAAGAGGGCGAGCCGCTGAAATTCCGCGCCGTCTTTGAGGTGCTTCCGGAATTCGAACTCGGCGACTATAAGAACCTGCAAGTCCAAGTGGACGAAATTTCGATCGGCGATACCGAGGTAGACAAAGCGCTTGAAGACATGCGCGAACGGGCGGCAACGTTCGTTCCCGTGGAAGGACGGACGGCGCAGGATGGCGATTCGGTTCTCATCAAATTGACCGGCACTCCCGCGGGCGGCGGAGAGCAGGTGCACGCCGACAATATTATGGTTCATCTGGGCTCAGAGGAGACGCTGCCGAGCTTCACCGAGAACTTGCGAGGCGCTTCGCAGGGAGAAACGAAGAACTTTGAAACACGCTACCCCGACGATTATCCCGATCCGAAGCTCGCAGGAAAAACTTATACATATTCCGTTGAAGTGCTAGGGATCAAAGAAAAGAAGCTGCCTGAGCTCAACGATGAGTTTGCGAAGGATGGAGCAGCCGCAATGGGTTTGGAGGGCAAAATCTCCTCGCTCGACGAGCTGCGCAAAAAAATCCGCGAAAACCTCGAGGCAGCCAAGGAACAGCAGCAAAAGACACAGGCGCACGAACGGATTCTCGAGGAGTTGGTGAAACTACATGACTTTCCCGTGCCGGAGGCGTTGATTGAGGGGCAGATGGATACGCGGTTAGAGCGCGTGGTCCGGTCCCTGGCCGCGCAAGGTGTTGATCCCAGGGCCGTGAACGTCGACTGGGTCTCACTGCGGAAGCGCCAACGCGACCGGGCAGTGACCGACGTGAAGGCCGAGATTCTGCTCGATCGTGTTGCGACAGCCGAAAACATCGACGCGAACGACGAAGAGGTGGAAAAAGAGATCGCCATACTCGCAGAACGAAGTGGCGAGTCAGCAACGGCTCTTCGTGCTCGCTTGACAAAGCAAGGTGCGCTCGATAGGATGAAATCGAAGTTGCGTAGCGATAAAACGATCGAATGGCTCTACCGCACGGCCCGAATCGAGACGACAGGTAAAAGTGAAAAGTAGGCCCGGTTTGGGTTTCCTCCGCGCGCAACTCCTTTCCCGATGAGACATACTGACGACACTAGTCCGCGTGCTACGACGCTTGTACCGATGGTGGTCGAACAGACCAATCGGGGTGAACGCGCCTATGACATTTATTCGCGCCTGCTGAAAGACCACATCATCTTTATCGGTACGCCGATCGACGATCACGTGGCCAATCTCGTAACCGCTCAATTGCTCTTCCTGGAATCTGAGGACCCGGAAAAGGACATCTCGGTCTATATCAATTCGCCGGGCGGCTCGATTTCGGCTGGGATGGCGATTTACGACACGATGCAGTTTGTACGGCCCGACGTCGTCACCTATTGCATTGGGCAGTCGGCGTCGATTGCGGCGTTGCTGCTGGCGGCGGGTTCACCAAAAAAACGCTACGCCTTGCCCAACTCCCGCGTGCTCATCCACCAACCCTGGATGTCGGGGCTTTCCGGACAAGCCACCGATATCGATATTCATGCCAAGGAAATCATCCGGACCCGCGCCGCTCTCAACAAATTGCTAGCAGGCCATACAGGCCAGCCGCTGGAAAAAATTGAAAAGGACGTGGAGCGCGACTTCATCATGACGGCCGAGCAGGCTAAGGCCTACGGCATCGTCGATGAAATCATCACTAAGCACCGCGGCTCCGTTCCAAAGGGTTAGTAGCGAACGCGACGATTCTCAGCGCGTTGGGGGAAGTTCCGAATTACAATGAGAAGCAGATTCGCCATGGGGCTGGGGGAACAGGGAGGGGGGCGCCGTCGGTGAAACGGTTCACTCCAGAAGAGCCGTTGCGTTGTTCCTTCTGCCATAAGACGCAGGAGCAGGTGGAGAAGCTCATCAGCTCTCCATCGGAATATCCGCGGTCCTACATATGCAACGAGTGCGTCGGCGTATGCCAGCAGATCCTGGAAGACGAGAAGCGCGAGCAGTCGAGCCCGGTCAATCGCCGCCTGCCTCGTCCGCCCGAAATTAAGGCGTTCCTCGATAGCTATGTGATCGGCCAAGACAAGACGAAAAAGAAATTGGCCGTGGCTGTCTATAACCATTACAAGCGCGTTTTCCTGAATCGCCAGCCGGGCGACGTGGAATTGACGAAGTCCAATATCCTGCTGATTGGCCCCACCGGTACGGGCAAGACGCTGCTGGCACAGACTTTGTCGCGTATGCTCGACGTGCCATTCGCGATCGTCGATGCCACTACGCTCACGGAAGCGGGGTACGTCGGCGAGGACGTGGAAAATATTATTCTGAAACTATTGCAGGCAGCGGATGGAGACGTCCAAAAAGCTCAGCAGGGCATCATATATATAGACGAGATCGACAAAATTTCGAAAAAGGACGAAAACCCTTCGATCACCCGCGATGTATCGGGTGAGGGCGTGCAACAGGCGCTCCTGAAGATACTCGAAGGCACGGTGGCCAACGTTCCGCCACAGGGCGGGCGGAAGCATCCGCATCAGGAATTCACGCCTGTCGATACCACGAACATCCTGTTCATTTGCGGCGGCGCTTTCGTGGGACTCGAAAAGATTATCGAGCGCCGCGTAGGACAGAAATCGCTGGGCTTCCACGCGGACGCCCAGCCCAGCACGGCGACCCGGCGAAATATTGAGGTGCTGGAACAGGCGCAGCCAACGGATTTGATTCGCTATGGCCTGATTCCGGAATTCGTAGGCCGTTTGCCAGTGGTGGGCGTGCTGAGCGATTTGGATAAAAGCGCGCTTGTGCGCATTCTTACGGAACCGAAGAACGCGCTGGTGCGTCAATATCAGAGACTCTTCGAATTTGAAAACGTCCGCCTGCGCTTCACCGACGACGCCCTGGAGACGGTTGCGGACCTCGCGCTACAGCGAAAGGTCGGCGCGCGCGGCCTGCGCATGATCCTCGAGGACTTGATGCTCGAGATGATGTACCACTTGCCGGCGCAGCGGAAGCTTCGGGATTTCGTGGTCACCGCAGACATGGTCAAGGGGCGCGAAATCAATTGGAGTCTGCTCGAGAAGGCCGGTTAGTGAGCCCTCGATTGTAGGGCTCGCGAGCAAAGCCAAATGGATTTTGGCGCCTGCAGTTAGGCGTGGGGAAGCAGGAACCAAGGAAAATCAGTGTTCACCAAGGAAAAACTCGAAGTGAGGCGCGTGCCGATGATGCCGGTACGCGAGATGGTCATCTTCCCGGAGATGATGCATCCGTTTATCGTGGGTCGCGAAGCTTCTGTGCGCGCCCTCGAGGATGCGCTGGCCGGCGACAAGAAAATCTTCCTCGTCACCCAGCATGACGCCTCGGTCGATGACCCCAAGCCCGAAGAGATCTATCAAGTCGGTACACTCGCGAATATCGTGCAAAGCGTCAAGCTGCCGGATGGCAACATCAAGGTTTTGGTCGAAGGCACCGAGCGCGCCAAGATCGTCCAGGTGACGAGCGAGGAAGGCTTTTTCCGCGCTGCGATCCGCGTGGTTCCCACCAAGTCCGAGCACGGCCCGCAGACGCAGCAGGCGTCTGACCGCGTCACCAATCTCTTTGAGCAATATGTGAAGCTGTCGCAAAGCCTCAATTACGATACGATGATCGCGGCCGTCCGCGTCGAGGACCCCGGAAAGCTTTCAGACGCCATTGCAGCCAACCTGCAAATTCCCGTCGAGGAAAAGCAAGAATTGCTGGAAGTCTTCGATCCGCTTGAACGACTGAACCGTGTGGCGGACATCCTGGAAGTCGAAATCGAAAAACTGAACGTCGATCGCTCGATCAATACGCGCGTGAAGCGCCAGATGGAGCGCGCCCAGAAAGAGTACTACCTCAACGAAAAGCTCAAGGCCATTCAGAAGGAACTGGGCCGCGGCGAAGCCAGCGAAATTGAACAGCTCAAGAAGAAGATCGAGACGTCCGGCATGCCCGAAGGCCCCATGGAAAGGGCCATGCAGGAGCTCAAGCGCCTCGAGATGATGCCGCCGATGTCGGCAGAGTCGACCGTCTCGCGCAATTACCTCGATTGGCTGCTAGCCGTACCGTGGAAAAAGAAGTCGAAGGAAATTCGCGACATCAAGCGCGCCGAACAGATCCTAACCGAGGATCATTACGGGCTCGAAAAGATCAAGGAACGCATCCTCGAATACTTGGCCGTACGCCAGTTGGTAAAAAATCCCAAGGGCTCGATTCTGTGCTTCCTTGGGCCGCCGGGAGTGGGCAAGACCTCTCTCGCTATGTCGATCGGGCGCGCCACCGGACGCCAGTTTGTCCGCGTTTCCCTTGGGGGCGTGCGCGACGAAGCGGAAATCCGCGGTCATCGCCGCACCTACATCGGCGCCCTACCCGGGCAGATCATTCAGATGAT
>JASHRI010000058.1 GCA_030037435.1 Candidatus Acidiferrales bacterium
TGGGTGGTGCTGCCGGACGCGACGCACGTCCCGATCGCTGACATGTGGGAGACCTCGCTCGCGGCTCTTTTCTTCGCGTTGCTCTTTTGGGCCACGTTCGCGATGCGCGGCGAGCGTTCGATCACAAAGTGGGCCGGCTACGGAGCGATCTGGGCCGTGGGAGCGCTGATCAATACGTCGCTCATTGCCGTGCTGCCGTTCTTCTTGGCCTGGCTCGCTTGGGTGGCACGAAAGGAACACATTCCCTGGCTGCGGCCCGCGGCTGTGGCGAGCCTGGTGTTCATCTTGGGATTGGCGCCGTGGACGGCGCGCAACTACCGCGTTTTCGGAAAATTTGTGCCGGTGCGTTCAAATTTCGGGCTCGAGTTCTGGCTCGGGAACAACCCCGCGGCCCTTGAGGTGAACGCATTTCAGCTCCACCCGCTGGTGAATCGCTCCGAAGCTGAAAAATACCGGCGCATGGGCGAGGTCGCGTACATGCGCGCCAAACAGCATGAGGCGCTCGATTTCATGCGCGCCCATCCTGAGACGACGTGCTACTTCGTTTTGCGCCGCATAGGTGCCTACTGGTTTGCGGTGAGCGACCGCGTCAGTTCAGTACTGTCGAATGGCTTACTGTATCTGAAGGGCTACTTTTTCTTCAACGCCGCGATGACGTTGTTCGCAGGGTTCGGAGTGGCGGTCGCGCTGCGCACACGAAATCTCTACACACCGCCGTATCTGATTGTTCTGCTTGCTTACCCGCTCGTGTTCTACCTGACGCACACGCTGGTCCGCTATCGTTTCCCGATGGAGCCGATCCTGACGATTCTCGCGGCGTACGGCGTTTCGCGTGCTGTGGGCCTTCGTTCGGCCAATTCTGTCGCCACGGGGACGGCAGCATGAAGGTTTCCAGTCAGCTGGTGGGCGTTTTCGTGGTCGCGGCGGTGATCGTTGCGTTGGTTACACCTCAGGCCGGAAGTCGCTTCCTAAGGCCGGTCGAGCAATTCGGTGTGCGACTAGCGAAACGAAAAAGCCTTTCCATATGTTTGGTCGTCCTCGCAACCGCGCTGATTCGGGTTGGCCTACTTTGGTTGTACCCCATCCCCTTCCCTCAGGTTCACGATGAATTCAGCTACTTGCTGGCGGGCGACACGTTCGCGCATGGACGCCTTACGAACCCGCCAAATCCAATGTACGTTTACCTCGATACCTTTCACGTTAATCAGCACCCGACCTACATGTCGAAATATCCTCCTGCACAAGGCGCGGTGCTTGCTCTTGGGCAGCTTCTTGGCAATCCGTGGATCGGTGTTGTCTTCAGCGTTGCCTTGATGAGCGGTGCGATCCTCTGGATGTTGCAAGGCTGGCTGCCGCCGGAGTGGGCTTTGCTTGGCGGAATTTTGGCAGTGTTACGCCTGGGTATCTTCAGCTACTGGATGAACAGCTATTGGGGCGGAGCCGTCGCTGCCATTGGCGGAGCATTGGTGGTAGGCGCACTGCCGCGCGCCATGCGTTTTCCTCGCGCACGAGACACGGGCCTTCTCGGACTTGGAGCGGCGATTCTTGCCAATAGCCGTCCGTTTGAGGGACTCATCTTCTGTATCCCGGTGGCCGCTGCGCTCATGATGTGGCTTTCTGGTCGCCGAAGTCCGTCGTGGAGCGCAACGGTGCCTCGAGTCGTTCTGCCAGTCATTGCGGTACTCGCGGCCACGATAGTTTTCATGGGTTACTATAATTGGCGTGGCACGGGCCACCCGCTTCTTTTTCCTTACGTGGTCAACAGCCGAGCCTATATCACCGCGCCGGACTGGGTGTGGGAGAAAGCCAAAGCGCCACTGCATTATCTCAATCCGCAGTTCGACGCCTACTACAGCCATTGGAGCATTCAGATAGCGCTCGAGGGAAAAGCAAGCAGCATCCCGAAGGCGTTTCATGTGATTCTGTCAGACCTGAAGGTTTACGTCGGTTTCCTACTATGGGCCGAATTGTGCTTGCCGCTCCTCGCGCTCCCATGGATCTTGACCGATAAGAGAGTCCGATTTCTCGTGTTGCAGTTCGCTTTTTGCTCTTTCGCATTTCTCCTTTGCGTTTGGTTCGAGCCACATTACACGGCCCCACTTACCGCTACTGCCTTTGCGCTGCTTGTTCAAGGGATGCGGCACATTCGGCACTGGCAATTGAGGGGCCGCGTGATCGGTGTCGGCATCACGCGCGCGATTGTTCTGTGTGCCTTCCTATTGGCTCCAGCGCACCGGTTCTACATGAATCTTCAGCCTCAGCTCAGATACCGAGCAAGGTTCGCGAAAGAATTGAACGCCATCCCCGGTAATCATCTGGTGGTCGTAAGATATTCGAGCGATCACGACCCGAACGCTGAATGGGTGTACAACCGCGCGGATATTGATCGTGCCAAGATCGTGTGGGCCCGGGGGATCCCGGACATATCCCTGGAGCCTTTGCTAAATTACTATCGGGACCGTGATGTATGGGTGGTGAAGGCCGATTCCGTACCACCCCAACTGTTGCCTTACTCAGGAGCGCCGTAGGTAGATCACGAACCATACCCATGAAAACGGTTAATTCGGAGAACGATGTTCTCCCTACATCAATCGCGCACGAAGCATACGGGCCAAACGCTCTCGATCTGTCCGTCGTGATGCCTTGCTTGAACGAGAGTCTTACCGTGAGCACATGCATCAAAAAGGCGCAGGCCACGATCGAGCGCCTTGGAATACGGGGGGAAGTGATCGTAGCCGACAACGGCAGCACCGATGGTTCCCAATCCCTCGCAGCGCAACTTGGCGCGCGCGTGGTGCCCATTGAAACACGCGGATACGGCAGCGCTCTGCGCGGAGGGATTGCCGCCGCGCGCGGCAAGTTCATCGTCATGGGCGATGCTGACGACAGCTACGATTTCAACCAGTTAGGAGACTTCCTTGCCAAGCTGAACGAAGGTTACGACCTTGTCATAGGGAATCGTTTTCGGGGAGGAATTCTTCCTGGCGCGATGTCGCCGCTGCATCGGTTCCTGGGAAATCCTGTCTTAAGCTGGCTTGGCCGCTTGTTTTTCGAATCACCTGTTCGCGATTTCCATTGTGGAATGCGCGGGTTCCGCAAAGACGCGATTGAGGGTCTTCAGCTTCGAGCCCTGGGAATGGAATTTGCGAGCGAAATGATCGTGAAGGCCACGCTTTTTCATTTGGCTGTCACCGAGATCCCGACGGTGCTGTCTCCAGACGGCCGCGATCGTCCGCCCCATCTCCGCACCTGGCGCGACGGATGGCGGCACCTTCGTTTTCTTCTGCTTTACAGCCCCCGATGGCTGTTTCTCTATCCCGGAATTGCTCTTTTCATTCTGGGGATTGCGATTAGCCTTTGGTTGATACCCGGCCCGCAGAAGATTGGAAGGGTCACTTTTGACATCCACACCCTGCTATTCGGCGCGATGGTGATACTGATCGGCTTTCAGTCAATCAATTTCGCGGCATTCAGCAAAGTGTTCGCCATTACCGAGGGATTGCTCCCGAGCGATCCGCGTCTGGATCGCTTATTTAAGTACATCACTCTAGAAGTTGGGCTAGCCCTGGGAGCGCTGCTCGTTTTTGCAGGTATGGGGACCTGGATTTTCGGCCTTGAGTATTGGCACGGCCGGAATTTCGGTGCACTCGATCCGGAACGAACGCTGCGCATCGTCATACCGGGGCTTGTTTCGTTGACAATGGGAGTTCAAATTATACTATCGAGCTTTCTCATGAGCGTCCTCGGCATGCACCGGCAATAAGCTTTGCCGGAGACATTTCAACCACGCCTGGACCAAGGTAAGAACATTGCCGGGCAACATAATAGACATCATTGCAAACCGCTCGCGTCTGGGCCCGAGGCAAAAGTCCAGGCTCCTGTGGGACGTCTTTCGCGAGAACGGATTCGTTTGGACGTCTCTGCTGGTCCTATACTACTTCTCGAGCGGCATTGCCGAGGCATCCTTTGCGCGGTTGCAGAGTCTAAAACTGAAGAGAAATTTGCCTGGCACTTCCAGTCTGGGTGTCAATAAGGAAATCTGGGAGAATTGGGACTGGCAAGCAGAAGGCGAAGAATGGACGCCCAGCCCCGAATGGAAGGAATCTCTTCTTAGAAATGTGCTCCGCCGGTATATCCCGCACGGCGGTCACATCATGGAGATCGGCCCGGGAGCGGGGCGTTGGACAGGCGCCCTCATTGAAATGGCAGACACCTTCAGTGCCGTGGACATTGCCGAGTCGTGCGTCAGGGTTTGTCAGCAGAAGTTTGCCACCCACTCGAATGCCAGGTTCTTCGTTGGTAATGGTAAGGATCTGTCGGACATCCCGGACGCCTCGGTCGATTCGCTTTGGTCTTTCGACGTGTTTGTACACATCAATATCGCCGAGGCCGCCAGTTATGTGCGCGAATTCAGTCGAGTAATGCGGTCAAACTCGGTGGGCGTCGTACACCACGGAACAAGCGGTGGATTGGACGGCGGCTGGCGCAGCAATCTGACGTCGCAGGTCTTTCGTGAGTTACTGCATCAGGCAGGATTCAGAGTTTTGTCAGAGTTCCAAACGTGGCAGGACAGGGGACAGGAATATCCGGTGGGCTTGTATCACGATCAGATTACGGTTTTCGTTTCTTCGGCACCCGCGGACGATTCACCCTCACACATGGCTATTTAGGCTCGGCGGACAGCCGTAAGCCGTTTCGATCAACCAAGTAGACCTTACCATCGCCATCAATTGCCACGAGCCGAAGGAAGTAGCCG
>JASHRI010000540.1 GCA_030037435.1 Candidatus Acidiferrales bacterium
GCTAGCATCAGGATCCGCTAGGCTATTCAACAGCGCCTGGAATTGAAAAGTGCCTCCGGCAGGAACAGTTGGAGACGTAGACGTGATCTCCAAGCCGAGCCCCGATCCAATTGTCACCGTCGCCGCGTTGGACGTTACGGTAGGTTCGGTGTTCGTAGTTGACGTCGTAGTCTGCTGCGCGACGGCCGTGATGCTAACCTGCCCGATTTGCAATCCGCTAACGCCGCTCGATTCAGTGGGCACGGAGGCGGGGGCAGTATAGACGCCAACAAGATTGTCCGTGGATGACGCGGCGATCGTCCCAAACGTTGAGCTGCCGCCGGCCTCGCCATTCACTTCCCACGTGACCGTGTTCGTGACGGAAGTTGTAGAATTCACAAGTGTGATAACGGCAGTGAAGGTGGTCTGGGCGTTGACGGGAACCGAGGCAGTGGTGGGCGTGATGGCAACCGACTTTACGTCTGAAGATGCGGGGCCACCGCAACCCGGCAATATCAATACGGTCAGGAGTGCCAGCAGGCAGAGGCATCGGCAGTCGATCCGCGCCTGAATCCCGAGCCTCGCGGAACGGAAACGGCGTATAGCCGATCCCCGAATCCCGAGTCCGAACGCTCTACCCACCGAAGCCGGCCGTACACTCCTCATCGTGCAGTCGTCTCCCAAGTGTGCCCAGGGCACATAAGTATTTCTAACGCAGAAATCAAAGCTCCAAATCTATAGAAGTGAGGCCCGAACTGCTAGGGCTTTCTGCACAGCCCCCTAGACCCCACGTTGCGACCGACAAGACGCGCCGCTGCGCCCGGCGGCCCTGCCGTTTCTATGTTCCCATCCGAAGTAACTGGAAATCACGGATCAACAAGATGTTAGAGGATCAGTTTTGGTTGTCAAGGCAAGGCCGACAGGCGAAGAAATCGAAATCGCAGCGAAATCCGGCTAGATTCGCAAAACGCCCGGCAACTGCAAAAGCTGAACTATTTTAAGAAAAGGGCTTCGCGCACTTGATCCCGGCCGACAAACGTCTTGGAAGAGCGGAACTGCGCGAACAGATCAAGAATTTCGCGGTTCTGAAAGACATGGGAGTGGACGGCAAGGGTCGGCGCAGGCAAAACCTCGAAACGCTGGCTATCGACAATGCGATACCGTTGGAATCGCGGCGCCGGGCGGCTGTGAAAGAGCGCAAGCATTGCGCCTCCCGGGTGAAGGATATTGAAGATTCGCTCCATCACTCGCGGAATCACTGCCACATCAAAATAATCGAGTAAATCCCAGGCCAGCACGCCGTGAAAACTAGCCTCGGGATATTGCAAGTTGGACTGCAGAAATCTGTCTGCAAGCAGAGACCGCGAAATCTTTTCGCCTTCAGCTCCAACGGGAGTGTTGCGTAACCGCTCCTCCTCGTCGGTCAGAAATTCCTTCCATGTTCTCAGCATGTCTTCCGAAGCCAGACGAAAACCCTTGTCCACGAAGAAGGTGACGGTGGCTTGCCATATCGGCCCGAGGTCGAGGATGCGGGCGTGCGGGATGTCGCTGAGAAGCCAGAGGAATTCCTTCAGGCTGTTTGAAATTCGGATATTTGCAGACGGATCGCTCGAGGGAGCGGGACCGGGTTTCACAGGTGCAGCGGCAGTTGCCGCTCCGCTCGGACGTGCTTTTGCGATCCAATTCATCGGTCGCCTACTCGTCGTCTGAATTCACAGATACAGGCTTGAGGGCTTCGGCATCAATTGCGGGCTCGGAGGCTGGCGTCGGGCGTGCCATCTCCACGCGCGTGACTTCCACTTTTCCTCTATAGCGGGCGCCATCGTCGATACCGATGCGCGGGGCCATCATCATGCCCTGGACGCGGCTGGATCCTCCCAAACGGACGCGTTCGCCGGCCTTTAGATTTCCCTGCACGCTGCCTTCTACCACGATCTCGCGCGCCTCGATGTCCGCCTGGACGCGGCCATTCGGGCCTACGGTGATGCGAGAACCCGTCAGCCGGATTTTGCCCTGCGCCTCTCCATCGATGTACAAATCGGAACTTCCCGTAATTTCGCCCTGTATCTTGAGTCCTGAGCTGATTTTCGACATATGGGCGGTAACGGTCTCTGCCATGGACTGCGGCGTAGAAGGAGCAAATGAACTTGAAGGCGCTGAACTCTTTGGCATTTCCTGCGGCTTACTGGGTGGCGGAACTGCACCGTTGAAATCCTGCGAAGACGGCTTGGCCCCTGTTGGCTTATTCCACATGAAAATCCTCCCCCCGAGAGATTCCTGGGACGCTGCGCCGCGATGCAGTCATCCTGCTGGGTCACTGAATATAGTATAAGGATCAGCCGCGTGTAAACTGACACCGAGGCCGGGTGTGCGCGTATGATACAACCGGCGGCACGAGCAACAAAAACGTCTCTTTCGTCTGTGCGTCGTTGTGGCGCATTTCCCACATAGCCACAAACATACCCGTAAATTCATGGAAGAATATTTTGACGCCCTGGCGATTGCGCCACCAATTGCTCGGATCATATTCGCTATCCGTTGCAGCTACGACGCGCAGAACGGTGCCCGGCGGCAACGTTCGCGCGAAAATGTAACGCGATCGGCGCGTGTGATAGCTCGATGTAACCAATAGGATTCGCTTCCAGCCATGTGCCGAAATAAAGTTGCCAATCACCGCAGCCTCTTCCTTCGTATCAGTCGCGTGGTGAGCCAGGGGCACGACGTCGCTGGCCGGCACACCGCGATCGACAAGGTCGTGCTGCTCCAGTTCGGCAATGCTGGCGTACGGCCGCAGATATCGCCCGCTGGCGACGATTCGCGGTGCCCATCCGGCCTTGAACAGCTCAGCCGCGCGTGTGGCCCGATCGCCGTTGTAGTTGTCGTCTCCGAGGATGACGATGGCGTCGGAAGCCGCGGGAGTATCGTCCACAATCCAGAAGCGTCCTGCCATCCGAAGCAGCGGATGGCGTACCAAATAGACGACGAATACGAAAAATGCGAGGAATAGCAGGAAAAGCAGCCGAAAAAAAATGCCGCCGCGTTGGCTGTTTCTAAATGGAAGCAGACGTCCGCGGCTGGGCGTCATTTGCTTGGATCTAGCTCTCGTAAGCGCTGCGCCGCCTGTTCGGGCAGAGTGCCATTGAAATACACTTCCTTAATACTGTACGACTTGCTGCGCGTTTGAAGGATCGGCAGGATTTCAACGTGCCAGTGGTAATCGCCGGCGATCGTGCGCCAGTAGTCGCTTAGCTCTCCCTTCGTTTGCAGCGTATTGGGCGCGGTGTGGACCACCATGTGGAAATTGGGCGCAATCTGCAGTAATCGGCGCAGTGTCCGCCCCAGTAGCGTCGCAAGGTGGCGATGGTTATCCGCGGATGAAAGCATTTCGAACTGATGATTGTGGGTCCGCGGAATCAGCCAGGTCTCGTACGGAACTCGCGAGGCATATGGACAGACCGCGTAATAATCGCCCACGCTATCCACGATTCGGACAGATTGGCGCACTTCCTGGCGCAAAATGTCGCAGAAAACGCACCGTTCGCGGTCGCGATACCACTCTCGCGCCGCGCGGAGTTCATACAGAACGCGCCGTGGCACAAAGGTTGTCGCGGCGATCTGGGAGTGAGCATGCGGCCACTCTTCTCCCGCCTCGGGTCCTTGATTCTTGAACACGGCCACGTACTTGAACCGCGCATCGCGCTTCAGATCGACGATGCGCATCGCGTACGCTTGCAGCACGCGCTCGATTTCCTCGTCGGATAGCTGCGTGAGCTGCTTGCCATGGTCGCGGCTCTCCACGACGATTTCATGGGCGCCCACCGCCGCCATGCGGTCGAAGATTCCCTCGGCGTTGCGCGCCGGATCGCCTTCAATCCGATAGAGAGGGCGCACGTGCGGCAGCACTCGCACCTGCCACGTCCCGTGCGGCGGCAATGCGGCGAGCACTTGTGCGTCGATGCGCGTCTCCGGACACAAAGGGCATGTGTCCGCGCGCTCGCTTGCTCTTTCGGCCTGTCCGACGGCTACCCAGCTTCGGGTAATCGGATCCTTACGAAGTTCCATGCGTTCCTTGTAAGAGCGGGAAAGCCATCTTATACCGAAGCTGCTTGGAGCGACAGAGACAACCGCGCAGATCTGGCAATTATTTAACCGAGGACGCGAGTAATTGAACGAAAAAAGTAGCATTCCGGTTTACACTCCAGGCGCGCAAGAGCCGGGAAGCCCGGCAAGTGCTACAAATTCGATCGCCCGTACCAGGAGGTGTTGAGAAGTTGAGTGTGCTTGAAGCGAGCGGCGCAACCGAATTGAAGCATACCTCGGCAGTCTCGACGGCCGGCAAGATGGGTCTGCTGTCGATGATTACGGCCACCTACTTCATGGTGGCTGGCGGTCCATATGGCCTCGAAGACATTGTCCAGAAGACTGGATATCGAGCCACGCTCCTCATCCTTGTGCTGACTCCACTGCTCTGGGCGCTGCCCGCTACGATGATGGTCAGCGAGCTTGCCAGCGCTATTCCGGAGGAGGGCGGATTTTACGTTTGGGTACGCCGTGGCATGGGACGCTTTTGGGGATACCAGGAAACCTGGCTCACTTTGGCGGGCAGCATCTTCGAAATGGCGCTCTATCCGAATCTTTTCGTGGACTATTTAGGCCAGTTTGCCCCTGCCGCGGTCGCCGGCCACCGCGGGCTCCTTATCGGTTTCGCCATGATCGCTACATGCGCCGCATGGAACATCGTGGGTGCGCGAGCAGTTGGCGACGTCTCGATTGGGCTCAATGTCGTCCTGCTGGCTCCGTTTGTCGCGTTGAATGCCGTCGCGCTTTTTCATTCCCGCGGGGTGGCTACCGCTGCGCCGCCGCTTCATCACGCCGACCTTCTCGGCGGCATCCTGATCGCGATGTGGAATTACATGGGTTGGGACAATCTCTCGACTGTGGCGGGCGAGGTTCAATCTCCGCAGCGAACGTACACGCGCGCTATGTTTGGCACGCTCGCGTTGGTCATGGTCACGTATCTTGCGCCCATCGCCGCGGTGGCGCGCACCGGGCTTGACCCCAATGCCTGGGTAACGGGAGGGTGGGTCGACGCCGGCAGAGCACTCGGCGGCGAGGCGCTGGCAATTGGCATCGCGGCGGCGGGAATGGTCGGCGCGGTCGGGTCGTTCGGCGCGTTGATGCTATCGTTCACGCGCTTGCCCACTGTGATGGCCCAAGACGGTTATCTTCCAAAGATCTTTGCCCGCCGAAACGGCGACACTGTGGCGCCGTGGGTATCGATCGTTGTGTGCACCGCGTTTTGGGCGCTCTGCTATCCGCTGGGGTTTGAACGCAACCTTCTGCTCGACGTTCTGTTAACGGGGCTGAGTATTCTTTTGGAGTTCTGGGCCCTGGTAGCACTGCGCGTTCGGGAACCCGCCATGCGGCGTCCGTATAAAGTTCCGGGAGGCCTCTTTGGGGTCATCGCCATCGGAATCCCGCCCCTCGCCTTGATGGTCGCAACTTCAGTGCGCAATGGTCGTGAGTTCGTGGGCAATACGAACGAGCTCGTCGTCGGCGTCGCGGTGATTGCTGCCGGTGTGGTGCTTTATTTCTTCTCCCGTGCGTTCCAAAGCGCCAGGCAGAGATAGCGTCCCCGCGCAGATTCCGCCAGATTCGCATCGGCTGTCATCTTATTTCCCCATTTGCGGCAGTGTGAGCGTGGCATGTTATTCTGGCGGGCATGAGCGAATGCGCCGAAACCGACGAACTGTTCATGGAGGCTGCCCTCGAAGAGGCCCGCGCGGCAGCGATTCGCGGCGAGGTTCCCGTGGGAGCGGTGGCCGTATCTGAAGGTCAGATCGTGTCGCGCGCTGGAAACCGCACGATCCTCGATTGCGATCCCGCAGCTCATGCGGAGATCATCGCGCTGCGTTTGGCGGCGCAGCATCTTCGCAACTACCGCCTGCTCGATGTCTCGCTCTACGTGACGATCGAACCCTGCGCGATGTGCGCAGGCGCGATGATTCAGGCTCGAATCGCCCGGTTGGTCTATGGCGCTGACGACCTCAAGGGCGGCGCGGTGCGCTCGTGCTTTTCGGTTTTGGATCATCCGCAGCTCAACCACCGCGTCGAAGTCACCTCGGGAGTTCTAGCCGAAGCGTCAGCAACCCTGCTCAAGGATTTTTTTGCCGCGCGGCGCTGACGTCGCGTGCTGATTTCGGCGCGCACTTATCCGCACTCGTCCTCTCATCAGATGACCGGGATTCCCTGCGCTCGACCCAAGCGGATTTGGTAAGATGTGGTCGAATTGGTCGCGCGCTTTTGCTGCGGCCTGCATTTTGGGCGCCGGAGGAGTCATGCCCGCAACCTCACAACGCGTCTTCGTAGGGACCTCCGGCGATGTGCCGCCGAATGGCCGGCTGGTTGTCGACGTCGGAGCGATTACCATCGGGATCTTCCGAGTCGACGGCAAACTCTACGCCTATCAGAACACCTGTGCGCATCAGGGAGGACCCGTATGTCAGGGGAAAATGGTTCCTCGGGTCACTGAGGTGATTGAACCGGATGGTTCCAGCCGCGGCTTTGCCTTCGATGAGTCGGACCCGCATATCGTCTGTCCATGGCACGGCTTTGAATACAGCATCAAGACAGGCACCCACCCCGGCAGGTCCTCGGCCCGGCTGATTCGTGTGAACGTAGAAGAGGCACCCGACGGGATTTATGTCACCGTCTGACGAACAAGCGAACGTGCGGGCCCTGGCTACTCAGTTGGGCGAGCGGATCGATCTCGCGATTCAGGAGGGCCGGGTCGCGGGGTTTCTTCCCGACGAAGCGATCACGGCGCTTATGAGCAGCGCGGTGAGGCTGTATGCTGCGGTGGTTGAGGATACCGATCGCGAGATTCCCGTAGTTGACTCGACGATTTCTACCACGGAAGCGATGGTTGTTGCGTGCGCGCTGCTGCGCGCCCAGCGATTGAATCCTTTTGATCTGGCTCTCTGGTTCTCGCGAACGCCGCATTCTCGCCACAGCGCGCCTGGAGCCTGAGACAGGAGTTGCCCATGAGCGTGGGAGACAAGACGATCGAAACCACAAACGGCCTAAGCCGCGCGACGAAGCATCCCGTCCAGCAGATCACCATTCGCACCGACTCACGTGAAATCCTCGCTAATGCGCGCCGCGATATCGAGCGCTACAAGCTCCACGACTATTTCATCGTCGATGTCGATTCGCATCACGTCGAATTCGATTCCTGGGGCGAAATCCTCGATCGCCTCGAAAATCCGGTCCTGCGCCACAACGCCAAGGCCATGACGCAAGACTGGCCGAATGCGAAGCAACTCGCCTTCAGCAATCATCCCGTTGGCCTCACATTTCAGGACGTTTTCGGCCGCATCCCGCATCAGGCTCAGCTCGCTGAAGACGTCGAGAAATCCGCCGAGCATCGCGATCTCACCCTCATTCGCCGCGCCATGGAATCGTTGGGAATCAAGATGCAGGTCGTGTTTCCGCAGCCGATGCTCGAAATGGGATTGCATCCCGAGCAGGATATCGTTACCGCGATGACCTTCGCCTATAACCGCTGGTTCACCGAAACGATTCTGCCTTGCGAGAAGCGCGTGAAATCGCTGCTCTGCCTGCCGTTTCACGATCCCGAAGCCAGTATGAAAACGATCCACGAATTTGGCGAAAAGCCAGGCGTCGTCGGCTTCATGGTCACCAGCCAGCGCCACGCCGGCGTTCATCGCAACATGTACATGAAAATTTACCGCGAGCTTGAAGAGCGCGGCCTGCCGCTTGCGTTCCACGCCGGCCCAAGTTGGGGCGACACCATGACCTCAACGATGAACCGCTTCCTTGCGGTTCACTCCATGTCATTCGTCACCTGCAACATGACTCACATGGCCAATTGGATCGTCAATGGCCTGCCCGAGCGCTTCCCCAAACTCAAAGTCATCTGGATTGAAAGCGGCCTCGCCTGGGTTCCGTTCATGATGCAGCGCCTCGATCATGAATACCTCATGCGCCAATCCGATGCGCCGCTGCTAAAGCGCCTGCCCAGCGAATACATCGCCGATATGTATTTCACTTCCCAGCCCATGGAAGTTACGATGCCGCACATGCTCGAAGCCACGATGAAAGCTATTCGCGCCGAAACGCAGCTTATGTATTCCTCCGACTGGCCCCATTGGGATTTCGACGTTCCCGCGCGCATCGCCGCTCTGCCGTTTCTCAACGAACAGGCGAAGCGCAACATCCTGGGCGAAAACGCGCGCAGGGTTTTCCGTCTCTGATCTAAGGCGGCTTGCGGTGGCCGCCTACCGCGACTATGGTCCAGAAGCTTGCTGGACGTGGCCGCCCCGGTGAGTGAATTTGCTGAAGACAAACTCTTGAGCGACGCTGGCCACGACGCGCGCGGCCGTACCAATCGCGAATTGTGAGAAGACGAGCCCCGCGCCGCGATTCGATTTGGGGTAATACAGGTTTGAGATTGCAGCCGAGCCTAAGTCCCCGCCTAAACTCGAGTAGTTCGGTCCCCAGGTCCCGTTATCCCGCTTTGAGACAAAAGGGCTCGACATCGCATGCCCAAGCCGAGATTTAGTTGTACCGGTTCCCTGGTAGAAGTAGCGCGGGTCCTCATGCAGCAATGACGGCAATATCGCGCCGCCGATCATGATGTCAGTAAAGCCGTCGGCTGCGATCGCGCCAAACCGCTCGCCATATCCCTTCAAACCCTGCTGGTAATCAGGACTATCCGCTGCCTGCCTCAGACCCGCCGTAAGCGCGACTGCGCCAATCGTGATTGGATCGTAAGAGACTTTGAGCGCAAGGTGGAATTTCATCTTCGTGGTGAGAGGGGCAGCGTTATCCCCTTGATAGGAAACGTAGAAGTTCGGAATGACTCCAAAGATGCGTTGCGTTTCTTCGACCCTGATCTGCTCGGTCGCGATGGGGACGGTATTGGCTGTGACCGTCACGGTCGTATTTTGCGTGGCAAGCTGCAGTGAAATACCTCCCAACAGTTTCCGTTGTCCGGGCTCAAGGTTGATCTCGGGTGACGTCCAGTTCGCGAAGCCGCTTGCGTTGACGACGACCTGATATTTCACTCCCGGGCGGACGTCGTCGAACTCGAAAAATCCGTTTTGTCCCGTTACGAAAGTTTTTCGATCACTCGAATCAGGGCCCACAAGCACGACAGTAGCGTCCACAACCGGGTCTCCTCTCATGTCCGTTGCGGTGCCTATAATTTGCCCAAGCTGCGCTTCGGACGCTCCGGTGCTCTGCGCTCCGGTGCGAGTCGAAAAAATCAGGGCAGACGATATCGCAACGGTAAAGCAGATAAGAATCTGTTGGGCAGTCGTCCGAAAACATCTGTACAGCTGCGTTTCTTCAACCCTCGGACCGCATGTTCGTTGTGATGCTCAATGGAGCGTTACGGTGCCAGCAAAATTCAAAAATGCGCGATTTATTTCGGGTCACCGCCCTGTCTGTTTTAACAGTTGAAGGCATCCCACCCTTTCCCTCGGCGGCGATACAAAAACGCGTAGAGAGAGCTAGGTTGAATAGTTGGAGGGGAATACTCTACGGCCGATGCTTCTTAGGCGGTTTCGTGTTTCACTTGGCCGGTTCGGCTGGCTTCGCTAGCGGGGGTTTTACGATCGTTTGGTATCTGCCGTCGACGATGGGGTTCCGGTCCGTCGACGGATCATCGCAATCATCCGCGTTTTGTTCCATGCGGTTAATGTCTTTGACGCGGTTCCAGTTGAATGTCACATGAACAGGCTTGGCCAGCGCGATGGGATCTTCCACCGTGAATTCAATCTGCATCTGATCGTGGTTCACCATGCGAATGCGCTCAACGGTATGCAGCTCATTGCTCATCGGAATGAAAGGAACTCCTACCCCTCTGGCTATTCCCGGAAAATACACTGGCGACCTTATTGAGACGGTATCGACTACCAACGTGTCGCCCTCCCAGTGCCCAATCGAATCGCCCTGGCTCATCGGCCACAGCTCATCCTTCGGCGGATGAGGGCGGCCATCTGTATAGATATGCCGCACCGAGCCAAGCAGGCTGATGAGCGTCGCTTCTTCAGGCGTCACCCGCCATTCGTATGTCCCGGGTAACATCGTGGCAGGAAATCCAGGCGTCCAGCCGCACCCTCCGAATCGTCCGAATTCTTCGAATGCGGGTGGGTTGTCAACGTCGCTGGCGTCGGCAGCTTTTGCCGTCTTTTTTAATTGGTCGAGTTTGGTCTGCCACGCGGTGGTAAACGTCGCTTGCATCTCGGCAGCGTAAATCTTGGCCCTCACCATTCCTTTCGGGCCCATTTGCTGTCCGTCCAACTCGTCAGTCCAAATGTCAAATTCCCAAAGTCCAGACCAATCCGGTAGCTTCGCGAATGCCTCGTCCCGCGCTTTCGAAGAGGTCTGCGCTTGTGCGACTTGCACGCATCCCGCGAGGAGCAGCGCTGCCAAAATGAGAACCGCTCGGCGAATCATGATCGCCTCCTGCACATCACTGCTTACTTGTGTCCGGCACCGCTCCGATTGGCTTGCCGTCTGGCCCGATTGCGGAGACGATCTGACCTCCAGGGCGGCCGTCGCGCAATGGATTAATTACCACCGTAATCTTGTCTCCGGGCTTCAGACTCGCTGGCTTCCAGCCGTGACGCACTAACTGCATTGGCGCTCCCATTTCAACACCCCATTCCACAGGCGGCGCATTCGGATCCTTTGGATCAGGCACGAGCACTTGAATCCAGCAATGCGGATTGTTCCATTGAAATTCCTTCACGGTGCCGACAAGCGTCACTTGCTTATCGAAGTCGAACATTGCATGCGAGTGATGCGCGAATGCCGGACTGGCCACAAGGCTGGCGGCAATACCCACGATGATGTAAAGCACACGCTTTGCGTGGCGAGCAGAGCTTCGGTCAGCCCCGCGTGCAGCGCCAGAGGCTAATTTCCGTGAGAACCGTATGCCATCCAACATCGGGCTGCTCCTGCCAAAGGCGATTTTGCGGCAAATCTGATGGCGAGTATATGACACCTCGAATTCGTCGTAGGCGAAAAAAAGATCGTCGTGCGCTTTGGAGATCGCTCAGGACTTGAATTTGGGAAGGCTCTAACCCACGGATTCTAAAGGGATGGCGGAATGAGTGGGATTCAAACTTGAGTCGATTGTGGACGTGTGGTCCACAGGCGAAATCCCGGCCATTGCCGGGACCACGGCGCAATGGCGGAGAGGGTGGGATTCGAACCCACGGTAGGGTTCCCCCTACACTCGCTTTCGAGGCGAGCTCTTTCAACCGCTCAGACACCTCTCCGCG
>JASHRI010000541.1 GCA_030037435.1 Candidatus Acidiferrales bacterium
ATTAAAAGCGGCCGGTTGGGGTGTCGTCGAAGGCAGCAGAATCAATCGCGAATACCACATCGCCCCTGGACGTATCGAAGGCCTCGGCCGGCGTGGCAAACCTCTCATTGCTGATTACGTCCTCGTCTACCGCAACACCAAACTCGCCGTGATCGAAGCGAAAGCGTTCGGCGAGTCCCTCACCGAAGGCTTAGCGCAGGCGAAGGACTATTCAGGCAAGCTGGCCGTCCGCTTCGCATACTCAACGAACGGCCAGGGCGTCTACTGCGCCGACATGAGCACGGGCAAAGAAGGAGACGTCCCGTGCTACCCTTCGCCGCAAGAATTATGGAACCGCACATTCGCCGAAGAAAACGCCTGGCGTGACCGCTTCGCCGATGTTCCTTTCGAAGATAAAGGCGGCTATTTTCAGCCGCGCTATTTTCAGGACATCGCCATCGATCGCGTCCTCGAAGCCATCGCCGCCAAAAAGAATCGCATCCTGCTCACGCTCGCAACCGGCACCGGCAAGACGTTCATCGCCTTCCAAATCGCCTGGAAACTGTTCCACAGCCGCTGGAATCTCAGCGGCGAACCTTCACGACATCCCCGCATCCTATTTCTGGCCGACCGCAATATCCTGGCCGATCAGGCCTACAACGCCTTTTCCGCGTTTCCTGAAGACGCGCTCGTTCGCATCGATCCAGCCGACATTCGCAAGAAAGGCCGCGTTCCCAAAAACGGCAGCCTGTTTTTCACTATTTTCCAGACCTTCATGAGCGGCCCGCCGAAAGATGGCCAGCCCTCGCCCTACTTCGGCGAATACCCGCCCGATTTTTTCGACTTCATCGTCATTGACGAATGCCATCGTGGCGGCGCAAATGATGAAAGCACGTGGCGCGCCATCCTGGAATATTTCGCGCCTGCCGTGCAGTTAGGCCTCACCGCTACTCCGAAGCGCCAGGACAATATCGACACCTACAGGTACTTCGGCGAGCCGGTCTACATCTACTCGCTCAAGGAAGGCATTAACGACGGCTTCCTTACGCCTTTCAAGGTGAAGCAAATCTCCACGACCATGGACGATTACGTCTTCACGCCGGATGACCGCGTCGTCGAAGGCGAAATCGAAATCGGCAAGCGCTACGAGGAAACTGACTTCAACAAGATTATCGAAATCACCGAACGCGAACGCAAGCGCGTGAAGGTCTTCATGAGCGAGATCAACCAAAACGAAAAAACGCTCGTTTTCTGCGCCACGCAGGATCACGCCCTTGCTGTCCGCGACCTGATCAATCAGTTGAAGACGAGCACCGATCCCAATTATTGCCAGCGCGTCACAGCCAACGACGGCGCTCTCGGCGAGCAACACCTCCGCGATTTTCAGGACAACGAGCGCACGATTCCCACGATTCTCACCACTTCTCAGAAGCTTTCTACCGGCGTTGATGCCCGCAACATCCGCAACATTGTCTTGATGCGCCCAATCAATTCCATGATTGAGTTCAAGCAGATCATCGGCCGCGGCACGCGCCTATACGACGGCAAGGACTACTTCACGATCTATGATTTCGTGAAAGCGTACCGCCATTTCAACGATCCCGAATGGGATGGCGAGCCGCTTGAGCCTGAGCCAACCGATCCACGCCCTCCGCGTAGTCCGCGCGAGCCTAAGGAAGCTGTTGCCGCCGAACCGCCAGAGCCGAAGCGGAGAATCAAAGTGAAGCTGGCCGACGGCAAAGAACGCGCCATCCAGCACATGATGGTCACCTCCTTCTGGCATCCCGATGGCACGCCGATATCCTCACAGCAATTCATGGAAATGCTCTTCGGCAGGCTGCCCGATTTCTTCAAGAACGAAATGGAACTCCGCGCGCTCTGGAGCGCACCGGACACGCGAGCGAAGCTATTGCAAGGTCTCGCGGAGAAGGGTTTCGGCGGGGAACAGATGGCCGAAATGCAGAGGATCATCAACGCCGAGAACAGCGATCTTTTCGACGTGCTCGCGCATGTCGCCTACGCGCTCCCCACGCTCACCCGCGCCGAGCGCGCCGCGCACGCAAAGGGCTCTATGGACGGTACCTTCGGCGCTAGGCAGCAAGCCTTTCTCGATTTCGTCCTCTCTCATTACGTCAGTGAAGGCGTGCACGAACTCGACCAAGAGAAACTCACGCCTCTGCTCCGGCTCAAGTATCAAGACTCGATTGCCGATGCCGTCGCAGACCTCGGCAAACCGGAAGAAATCGGCCGCCTCTTCGCCGGATTCCAGAAGTACCTCTACGTAAAGGCCGCGTAGCCGCGCCAAATGCCTCAGCGCATTTTGTAGTGGAAGTCCTCTACACTATGTGCTAGCATTAGTCAGGGCGCTTTTCGGCCCGCTTGGCGCGGTCTCTGGACGAGGCCGCTGTCGCTCTTTGAAAAGTGAACAGGCAGTCGCAACGATCCGACCAGGATCGTTGTCCCGAGCGAGCACCGCGAGTCGAGGGATAGCATTTCTAATCGCCAAACCGTTCGATTAGAAAGCGGTCTAAGTTACTGAAAAGAAAGCGTCGGGAGGAGTTCTAATCGCCAAAGTTTCGGAAGCCGCGCCTTGTAGGAAAAATCCTACAGTCGAATTTCGGCAGCTCGGATCACCACGCGAAAATCAAAATTCCTTGTGGAAGCGAAGATCGGCTCCGTACCCGCCGTTTTGATCGCGGAGCACCGTCACCGAGGTCCCCTTAGTCAAGTTATATTGCACTTCCACGGTTTCGCTCTGCGTGGACGTGACATTCGTGCTGAAGGTGAAAAGCAGATCGCCCGTGATGCGTTCCTGAATCGCAATCTGCGCGCCGGGGTCGCCGACGCTGTTCGGAGCGAGCGGATCGATCGTGAGCTGCGAAATACCGGTGAGCGTCTCCAGCCTGCCCGCCACCTGGCTGCTGACTCCTTGCGCCAGCACCGATTCGGCGCCCATCGCCGCGGATTGCGAGGGCTCGGATGCCGCCTCTGCGTTCGTGTTGCCGAATGCCAGCAGATGAATAATGTCCGCGGGTGGCAGTGTCGGTACGGACGTGTAGTTGGTTCTCAGATGATCCACCGGCCCTTGCAAATTTAGGGTGATGTCGTATCGCTCGATTCTCGTCTTTACATAGAGCTGCACCACGGGCTCGGTCCGCGTTGGATTGGCAAACTGAATTGTGCCGCTCTGAACATCGAATCGCTTGCCAAGAAAAAATACTTCGCCACTGCTCAAGCCGATTCTGCCCAATATCACGGGGTCGGCCAGCGTGCCCGTAAGATTTAGATTTGCAGAGCCGCCGATGCTGAGTTTGCTGCTCGCGAGCGTCAAACTTTGCGAGGATTGCAAGGCGACGTTCAATTTCATGTCCCGCTCGAATGCGGACGGGGTGCCCGCGCCGGAATCTTCCGAAAAGTAGTCCGCGAAGTTCGCCAGATCAAACTGCTGTGTGAACGAAAGGCGGTCCACCAGCACGCGGCCCGTCAAAGCCGAATCGCTCGGTGTTCCTTGAAAATTGAGTTGCCCGCTCAAGACCGATCGCAAGCCCTGTGGGTAGCGAATGCGCACGGACTGCGCCCGCAGCGCAAGATCGAAGCTCGTCTGGTGGCCCAATCGCGCGGAGCCGCTGGCGGAAATGTCTCCGCCGCCCGCGGTACCGGACAGTTTGGCAATGTCCACGCGATC
>JASHRI010000542.1 GCA_030037435.1 Candidatus Acidiferrales bacterium
AGCGGAGTACAAAACAGGGAAAGTAACCGGAAATGCGAAACCGAATGAGAAGCGAAAAGATGATTGACGGGGCCCCGAAAGCGGGTTCGCGATGGCGTGCTGTGGAAATCCGCGACCGAAG
The DNA here is from genome assembly GCA_030037435.1 of Candidatus Acidiferrales bacterium. Classification (GTDB taxonomy): domain Bacteria; phylum Acidobacteriota; class Terriglobia; order Acidiferrales; family UBA7541; genus Palsa-295. The sequence continues at coordinate 122 of JASHRI010000542.1, forward strand.
TGCGGACGGAATGTTTGTCTATGCCGTCCGCTCGACCGGCATCTACTGCCGGCCATCGTGCCCTTCGCGAAGGCCACGGCGCGAACAGGTGATTTTCTTCGCCTTGCCGGAAGCGGCTGAACAGAAGGGTTTTCGGCCGTGCCGGCGATGTCGTCCGCGAAGCGTTCCGATGCGGGACATCCGAATCGACACCGTGGCTCGCGTCTGCCGTGAAATCGACGCCCAGATTTTCACGGATTCCGCGAATGACGGCGAAACCAACCCTGGTTTGACATTGGCTTCGCTAAGCAGCCGAGCGCAGATGAGCCCACATCAACTTGAACGCGCTTTTCAGAAAGTGATGGGCATTACACCCAAGCAATATGCCGATGCGCAGAGGATGCGTCGGTTGAAGGCGCATCTGAAAGAAGGAGACGACGTGACAACCGCACTTTATGAAGCAGGATACGGCTCGCCGAGCCGTGTATACGAACGCGCACAAGCGCATCTAGGAATGACGCCCGCAACGTATGGCCGCGGCGGAGCGGGTATGAAGATTCGCTATGCCATTGTGAGTTCGCCGCTCGGTCACTTGCTCGTCGGCGCCACGGAGCGCGGCATCAGCGCTCTTTATCTCGGTTCGTCCGATGCAAACCTGCGGGCTGCGCTCCGGAGGGAATACCCGCAAGCTGAATTGCAATCCGACGAGGCAGGCCACGCCGGTGGGCTGCTGGGCCGGTGGGTAAAGCAAATTCTTTCGCACTTGCGTGGACAGGAGCCGCATCTCGATTTGCCAACGGACGTCCAGGCCACGGCTTTTCAGCAGCGCGTGTGGGAAGAACTGCGCCGCATCCCCTATGGCACCACGCGAACCTACAGCGAAATCGCCCGGGCGATCGGAAGGCCATCGGCGGTGCGAGCCGTTGCGCGCGCATGCGCTACGAACCCGACCTCCGTCGTGGTGCCATGCCACCGGGTAGTTCGAGGAGACGGGAATCTAGCCGGCTATCGCTGGGGTATCGACCGAAAAAAGACCTTGTTGGAGAAGGAAGCGTCCTTGGCGCGCGTTGAAAGGAAGCCCGCATAAGCCCTCTGCGGCGAATTCATGGCCGAGCGCCAAACGGCAAAGGTGCGGGCGCGTCAGGTTTGTTTGGGAATTAGTCCCCTTGCGGCTTTACTTTTTCGGTGCCCTTGGGCCAACGCGGCTTAAAGGTGGAATCGGGAACATCGGCATTACGGACCAATTTTGAATATCGGACGATCGAATAGTCACCCGATCCCGCTTCGAAAAATTGCTGTTGCAGAGGCAGCCAAGTCGATTCATCGAGCCAAATTTGGATCTTGGAGAATTGGTTGCGCACCTGCTCGGACTTCGGGGTCAGCTCGAGCACGACCGCCTTCTTGTCTTCGACCTTCTCTTCGCGGAGAAATGTGACGAGAAACGCCCTCTGAAGGTCATCGCCGCGGGTTCCGAAACCGAGCAGCAGGAACTGCTCCAGCAGCGATCGATTCTTGCCGAGGTTGTATTCTTCCACGCGTTTCAGTCCAGGCGTATAAATGGAAAGGCTATCACCCGTGCGAAGTATCGTGCGAGGGTCTGGGGCCTTGATTTCCAGGAGCATTTTGTCGCCACGAACGAAAACATCGCCGGTCTCGGTGGAGTGATCGTTTACGACCACGGTCACCTTGGTGCGCTCGATGTCGGCTGAAAGACTGCGGAAATCCTTGGCTTCATTATTCAGCTGCTCACGGACAGTTCGCCACGTCCAGCCGCCATTGGCCTGGCTGGGTGACGCTGCAAGCGATTTTCGTGTCAGCAAAATCAGCGCGCAAACACAAAGCGCCGCTATTGTCGCTTTCCGTGTCAAATAATCCCCCGTGAAGAAACGAGCGTGGCTGGAAACCAACAAGCAATGATAACACACTGAGCAACGCGCAAAATGTGTCCGAAAGCTTCGAATGATGGTGGACGCAGTGTGTCAGGCTCAATGAAAATGCTGTTGCCTGATTCTGATCCAGGCGCATCCGTTTTATTTGTAACGCACTACTGAGCGCTGCTAGAATGCACGGCGGGGAATTCCAAAAAAGGGCTTGACAAGATTTGGCACGCTGTGGAGAATGTGTCGCGCGCCAGTTCCTGCCTTCCCTGATAGTGATGTTCCTCCCCTTCGCATCGCCGGGACTAGTCTGCGAGGAGACCGGTGGCGGAAAAAGAAGATGGTATAGCAACCAGCATGGAACTCGATCGCGAAGTGATACGTTGTCAGGTATGCGGTCTCGTGCAGTACCGCACACGAACAGGCAACTGCCGTCGTTGCCTGCGCCTGCTACCCCCACGGGTGACGTTCGTAATCCCCACGCCGTCGCCTCAAGACTTGCCGGGAGACGACCGCCAACTGTTCGAGAACTGGCCGAATCGCGAGACTGTAGAAAACATCGGCCAGCGTATTCGCCAGTTGCGGGAATCGCGCGGCATGACGCAAAGCCAACTTCAGGCGCGCTCTCGCGTTTCGCGCTCCTACTTGTCGCGGATTGAAAGCGGACAAATGACGCCGAGCCTCGGCACGCTCGAAAAGATTGCGGAGGCGTTGGGCGTCGGATTAAACCGTTTTTTTGTTCCGGAGACAAACGGGGAGACGGTTCTCGAGGACCCGTTTATCCAGGGATTGCGCCCGTATTTGCGGCAGCTTGACTGGACGCAATGGCAGGGCATTCTTAAGCGGTTACAGGCGATCAGCGAGCACGTCAATACGAGCGCGCATCAGGTACGCCCGCTCATGGCCGCGCAGACCGCCGAGCGAATACCGCACCTGACGCGACGGCAACAAACGCATCACACGGGGCATTCCGCAGCTGTGATTCACCGCTAGTGGATCAGCATCTGCGAAAAATTGGCCGGGCTCGACGCCGAGCCCGGGCCCGGCCAGCAGCAGTTTGATGTAGGGAAATTGTCTCGCACCACCGGCACCGGAGGCGGCGCTTCATCTGACGAAAGCCTGGCCGCGAAGATCAGTAGGCCCTTACCCGCACGTCTGACCCCTGTTCCAGATGAACTGAATCGATAAAGCGGACTCCGCGCTGATTCAGCGTCATGATCACAGATTGCGTACGGACGCCATCGCCGAAGAACCGCACGCCGCGAAGCAAGCTGCCATCGGTAACCCCGGTGCAGGCGAAAATGATTCGGTTGCCGGGAGCCAGGTCTGCCGTGTCGTAGATTTTCTTCCCGTCCTTGACGCCCATCTGCGCGAGGCGCTCCTCGTGCTCAGGTTTTGAGACCACTAACCGTGCGATGATCTGGCCATTCAAACAACGCAGAGCCGCCGCCGTCAGAACTCCCTCAGGAGCTCCACCGATTCCCATTACAGCGTGAACTCCGGTCCCCAGCAGGGCCGTGCTAATACCGGCCGACAGATCACCGTCGGAGATCAAGCGAATCCGGGCGCCAGCCTTGCGGATATCCTGAATCAAGCCCTCATGGCGCTGGCGATCGAGGACGATGATGACGAGATCTTCGATATCGCGATCTAGGCGCCTGGCGATGGCGCGCAGATTGTGCTCCACGGGAGCGTCGAGGTCGACTGCGCCTTTGCACGTGGGCCCGACGATGATCTTTTCCATGTAGAGGTCAGGCGCGTGCAATAAGCCTCCGTGATCGCTCGCGGCCAAGACGGTAATCGAATTGGGCGCGCCGGTCGCGCAAAGATTGGTTCCCTCAAGCGGGTCGACGGCGATATCCACAGACGGATAGGCGTGTCCGGTGTCGCGAACGGCCGCGCCAACCTTCTCGCCGATATAAAGCATCGGTGCTTTGTCGCGTTCGCCTTCGCCGATTACGATGGTGCCGTCCATATTGACGGTATCCATCTCGGTGCGCATGGACTCGACGGCCGCTTGATCAGCCTTGTGGCCGTCTCCGAGACCCATGGTGCGGGCGGAGGCAATCGCGGCCAACTCCACAACCCGCAGAAATTCCAGACTGAGTGCGCGTTCCATCGTCTCTCCTGAAATGCCAGATTGCGCTCGCTCGAAACAGCCCCGCGCTCGGCGCGCTATGATAATCCAAACGATTCTATCGCAGATCGATTTTCGAGTGCAGGCGCGCGACCGCTAGACGAAGGCGGAAATCCCCGTGATGCGTTCGCCGATGACGAGCGTGTGAATGTCGTGCGTGCCTTCGTAGGTGTACACCGATTCGAGATTGTTCATATGACGCATCACGCAGAAGTCGTCCACTATCCCGTTGGCGCCAAGAATTTCCCGCGCCATACGGGCCGTTTCGCGGGCCATCCAGACGTTATTTCGCTTCAGCATGGAAATGTGCGATGGATGGACGCGCCCGCGGTCCTTCAGACGGGCGACTTGCAGGGCAAGAAACTGCGCCTTGGTGATCTCAGATATCATCCAGACGAGCTTTTCCTGCACCAGCTGATGCGAGGCGATCGGGCGATTGTCAAACTGCTTACGCTGCTTGGAATAACCGAGGGCAACGTCGTAGCAAGCCATCGCCACACCGATGGCGCCCCAGCCGATTCCGTAGCGAGCCTGATCGAGGCAGGATAATGGACCTTTCAGCCCCTGGACACCGGGAAGCATGCTCTCGGTCGAGACCTCGCAGTCGGTCATCGAAAGGCCCGCGGTGACGGACGCACGCAGCGAATGCTTTCCGTGGACGGCCCATGATTTGAATCCCGGCGTGTTTTTTTCGACCAGGAAGCCGCGGATTTTATCGTCCTCGCATTTCGCCCAAATCAGGGCGACATCGGCGATCGAACCGTTGGTGATCCACATCTTCTCGCCGTTGAGGATGTACCGGCCGCCCTTTTGCACAGCGCGTGTGAGCATGCCGCCGGGATTGGAACCGAACTGCGGCTCCGTGAGACCAAAGCAGCCGATGGCCTTGCCCTGTTGCAAGAGCGGCAGCCATCGCTCCTTTTGTTCGTTCGAGCCGAAGGCGTAGATCGGATACATCACTAGCGACGATTGCACGGACGCGAAGCTACGCACTCCGGAATCGCCCCGCTCAAGCTCCTGCATCACGAGGCCGTAGTCAATATTGGACATACCAGCGCAGCCGTATCCCTCAAGAGTGGCGCCGAAAAATCCAAGTTCGGCCATTTTGGGTACGAGCTGCATGGGAAATGTTCCTTCTCGATCGTGCCGCGTAATGATGGGGAGCACCTGTTCGTCGACAAACTGCCGCGCCGTGCCGCGAGTGAGCCTTTCTCCGTCGCTCAAAGAGGAATCGAAATCGAGGAAGTCCACGCCAGGGAATGCAGCCATGGGTTAGCTCCTGTTCGTCTCGTACTGTAATCGAAAATTTGCAATCGAAGAGTTGGCATCGCTTCGCAGCCGCATTCTACCGGCTTGCGTTTCGCGTTGCCAGCCGGCGAAACCCCGTTTGGGAACAGGTGCGCGGCGCCCTGAAGGTCCGGAGCGCGACTTTAGGCGAAAAACCTGCGAGCGCTTGCCGAACCGGTGATATCAGTGTGACGACGGGACAGGCGAAGTACACTGGCGGTCCTGTACCGCGGTGAGTCCGTGTGGTATCCTTGGACGCTTTTACACCACGTTTTCACAGGAAGGCGCTTACACCGAGCGCAGGTTTTTGTTTCGAGGGCACCGCCACGAGCCGGATCGGTTTGAGGCGACGTGTCCGCAGGAACTCGGCGGAACGGGCTCCCTGTGAGCGTCAGGATGGCAATGAACATGTCCACAGCGGCGGCGACACACGAAACAGCAACACTTCGTCTGGCGCATTCTCCGGATAGCGACGACGCGTTCATGTTTTACGCGCTTGCAACGGGCAAAGTGCGCCTTCCGGGCGTGAAATTTGCGCACACGCTGTGCGACATTGAGACGTTGAACAAGGCGGCGCACGAGGAGACGTATGACGTCACGGCGGTGAGCTTTTTTGGATATGCATTCGTGGCCGACAAGTACGTCCTGCTCGATTGCGGGGCGAGCTTTGGAGAAGGCTACGGTCCAATCGTGGTGTCGTCGCGACCGATCAAGAAGAACGAGCTTGCGGGACGCAAAGTGGCGATTCCGGGGACGCTGACGACATCGTATTTGGCGTTGAAACTGTTCGAACCCAACGTAGAAACCGTGACGATGCCGTTTGACAAGATTCTGGATGCGGTACAAGCGAAAGAAGTGGAAGCGGGTTTGTTGATTCACGAGGGGCAGCTGCTTTTTTCGCAGATCGGGTTGCATCGCGTGGTGGATCTGGGACAGTGGTGGCATGAGACCACCGGGCTGCCTCTGCCGCTGGGCGCGAATGCGATTCGGCGCAGCCTGGGTCCGGAGATGGGGCGGCAGGTGGCGCGCGTGATCCGCGAGAGTGTGAGTTACGCGCTGGAGCATCGCGAAGCAGCGCTCGAATACGCCATGCAATTCGCACGCGACATGGACCCGCAGCTGGCCGATAATTTTGTGGGAATGTATGTAAATCGCTGGACGCTTGATTACGGCGAGGAGGGACGCCGCGCGGTGCGAGAATTGCTGGCGCGCGGAGCGGCAGCCGGCTTGGTTCCTTCGTCTTACAAAGTGGAATTCCTTCCGGAAGCGGCCTGAGCCCGGTCAACACAGGCCGTCCTGTCACAATCCCTAATTGACGCTTAGGAACTCTAGACGCAGTTCCCGCCGCGAAACCGTGCGGCGCCGCGATACGATTGCGCACGAGCATAGGAGTTCAGCTCGGAAGAATTTGCGCGCGCCAATCATCAGCGAAGATCGTGGAACGTCGTGGGTGAGCCGACGACGGGGAAGTGCCTTCGCACGTGCAATGCATCAGGCCCGGAAAGAGCGGCTTGGCATGGCGCGCTGGTTTGCCGTCGCAGTAGTGACAGGGATGCTTGCGGCTCTGATCTGCATCACTTTTTTAACCCACTAGGAAGTCGAAAGGCTGTCGCGAGGCTTCTCAGATTGTTCCGGCCGTTCGCTACCTGCACATCGACAAGGCCGCTGATTCCGCCATGATTCTTGGTTCATGCAAGCTATTGACGCGGAGTCAGTTTCCATTGACGATAGACATTCGCATTTGGACGCGGCACGCGGAAACGGAATGCAGCGGATTCTTTCCACCTACAGGTATGTGCACCAGCAATTGACGGCAGCTATTCTCGGCAGCATCGCCGGTGCTGGAATTCCGAGCGTCGAGATATTTTGCGCGTCGTCGCATTTCGACTACACCTCGCCGCAGGCGGTGCGGGACACCGCGAACATGTTGAACGAACACCGGCTGGAGTTGCACTCGCTCCACGCACCGACGGAGCGCGACTCGGCGTCGGGGCATCAGCGCGGCGTGCCGATCTCGATCTCCGATCCGGAACGCATCCGGCGCCTGGACGCGGTGGATGAAGTGAAGCGCGCGCTGGAGGTGGCGGAGCGAATTCCATTTCGCTATCTCGTCCAACACATGGGCAGCGGACGGCAGGCGGCGGATCGACGGAAGCTCGACGCCGCGTTTACGTCACTGGAAAAGCTGTCGGTGTTTGCAAAAGAGCGCGGGGTGACGATCGCTCTCGAAAATAAGCCCGACGAACTGGGGGCGCCGGCGACGCTGCAGCAATTCATAAGAGAAACGCATTTGCAGCTCGTCCGATTTTGCTTTGACACAGGACACGCACATATCGAGGGCGGTGTTGGGCCGGGGTGTGAGTTCATGCGGGATCGCATCGTGACAACACACCTTCACGATAATCACGGCGAGAAGGACGAGCATCTGCTTCCGTATGAAGGAAGCATCGATTGGGACGTGGCGCTGGATGCGTTGGCGGCTGTGCCTGCAGAAAAACCCGCTCTGGTACTCGAATT
>JASHRI010000543.1 GCA_030037435.1 Candidatus Acidiferrales bacterium
TGGGTGATCTGAAGCGGATTTGTAATGTCGAATACTTGAATCTGCGGGTTACTGAATCCGCCGATTCTGACGTTGCTTCCAGCCGCTGCGGTGGCCCGCAGCCAATCCGAGTCTGCGTTGTATGTGTGCGCGTAATGCACTTCGATGGACTGAACGAGACTTACGTCATTGTCACCATCTAGCGCCGTAAGCGTCACGTCGTTCGTGCCATCCTGCAGCACGCCGGCTGGTATCGCGAATGTGTTTGTCACGTTCGCTTCTCCGGTAAAGTTCATCTCTCCAAGGGACGTGCCATTCAGGACGACGGAGACATTGTGCGCCTGGCCTTCCGTCGCGCCTTGCAGCGTGACGTCGATCGTCTGCGGTATGCTCGAATTGGGGTCGATGTTGGTGACCGCGATGTCCTGATCTACCGGCGCAGAGGTGACCAGCGCGCCAAAATAGTTGTCGTTGTTGTCTCCGTTGAGAAGCGCGGCGAAATAGGTGGTTCGTTGTTCGAAAAGCACCGTAAACGGAAAACTCTCCGCCCCAGAACTATTGCTCGCGTAGGCCGGTTCGTCCACAATCTGCTCTGCCGGCCCTCGCCCCCAAACTAACCAGTAGATTCTCGTTCCGGAAAATGGCGTGTCGATTCCGGTACCGTAGAACTGGATGCTGTCGTTTGGACCAAGCGGACCGCTCTGCCGGCCAACGATCTTGATCGGCTGCTCTATGCCCTCGGCGTAAAGTTGCAGCGAACGGCTATCTGTGCCCTGCGGCATTCCCGCCGCGACGAGCTGACTCGACGCGACGCTGTACCATCCCTCGCTGCTAACCGAGATCTTCACCGCCGAAAATTGATTGAGCGACACCGGAGTCCCTCCCGGCGCCGCAGCCCGAATGACCGGTGGCGGAGTGTTCAGCATGCGCACATGCTGTGATGGCGATGGAGATGGGACAATCGTCTGGTTCATTTGATTCAACAGACGCGCCTGAACGATCGGAGCCGAATCAGCGGAGACGCCTTCGGGATAGACCGGCCCGTGAAGTGTGCTTGTGCCGTTGAAGTCGACATCTTCCACCCAATATGCAGCTTGGGAGCTCCCTTGCGGGTCTAGCCAACGATAGCTCCTTGCTCGATGCTGCGGGCTGCCACCACGGAAAAGAAGCGCCGAACCAGCGATGATCGATGGATCGAGTCGTTGCCGGCCTTGCCCATTGTCGCGATACACGTGGAAGCCGAGATTACGCATCTCCTGGCTCGTCTTCCATTCGACGACGACTCCGCCGCCAGGCACCAACTGGGCGCGGAACGACGTTAGACTCACGGCAGTGGGCGATACGATCGTCGAAGTCCACGTCGAACTCGCCGTCTTTATCGTGGGATCGTTGGTAGTGTTCCATGAGACAGTCGCAGTGTTGACGGCGTCCGTCGTGGAGCTAAACGTGGCGGCTGTAACGTTGATCGTGATCGTCACCAACCCGCCCACGCTGATCGGGTTGAGATTGCACGTGATCGTCGCTCCGGGCGCTGAGCAACTCCCTTCCGATGACGGAATAAAAACCGAGTTAAACGTCACCTCGGTCGGCAAGGTATCGGTTACCGAAACGTTCTCCGCTACCTCCGGCCCACTGTCGGCCACCTGAATTGTGTAGGTCAGATTTGTGCCTTCATCAACCGGTTCAGGAGCCCCGGTCTTGGTGATGGTGACGTCCGCGTCGGAAGGAGACTCCGCGACCGTGCTTGCCGTGGCAGTATTATTTCCGGGGTTTGGATCCGTCGTGGTAGTGGACGATACGTTGGCGGTGTTGGTAATCACGGTGCCCGACGCAGTCGTCGTATTCACCGTAACAATCAATGTGAACGTGCTAATCGAGTTCATGGCCAGCGACAAATTCGTGCATTTCTGGACGCCACCCGCGGGCGCAAGGCAAGTCCACCCAGCCGGTGTGGTCGGCGTGCTGATGGACACTTCCGTCGTGCCCGCTGGCAGTGTATCCGCCATCGTCACGTTCGCAGCAGCCGCCGGGCCGTTGTTGGTGACGGTGATCGTGTAGGTGATTTTGTTGCCGAGCAACACCGGATTCGGAGTTCCCGTCTTCGTCACAGCCAGGTCGGCCTGGCCACTGGTTGCCACCACCACGGTCGCGGTGGCCGAGTTACTCGACGGATTTGGGTCAGGCGTTGAGGATGAGATATTCGCGGTATCCGTTATCACTGTGCCGGAGGCCGTGCCAGAGCTCACACTCACGACGACAGTAAAGGTCGTTGATGCTCCGACGGCAAATGTCGGGATCGTGCAGGAAATGGCGGTTGTGGGTGTAGGACATGTCCACCCGGTGGTGCCGGATGTGACCGTGACAGAAATGAAGCTGGTGTTCCCAGGAAGTGGGAGTGCTTCTGTGAACGCTAGGCCGCTGGCGGCGGACGGCCCATTGTTGGTTACCACTACGGTGTACGTGATGTCGGTGCCCGCCGGCACTGGATTGGGCGTGGCTGAATTCGTGATTGTCAGGTCGGCCGAAATACCTGTGGTGACGATCGTGAGAACCGTCGCCGAGTTGTTCGCCAGGTTCGGGTCATTCGTGCCCGAGGCGATGGAAACTGTGTCGGCGATTTGAGTTCCACTGGCAGTGCCGGGATTCACATTGACAATAACCTTAAATGACGCCGCACCAGCCGCGCCCGCCGGCACGTCTGGATTCGTACAATTGATCACTCCGGTACCGTTCACGGCAGGAGTGGTGCAAGTCCACCCAGCCTCATCGGTTCCGGTAATTGCGAGCGATTGGAATGTCGTGTTGGCCGGAATGACCTCGCTAAGGACAGCGTTGACGGCGTCTAGCGGTCCGTTATTGGCAACAGTCTGCGTGTAGGTGATGTTGCTGCCTGCGGCCACCGGGTTCGGCGTGCCCGCATTCGTAACGGCCAGGTCGGCGCCCGCGCAATACGCCCCGGATTGCGTTCCCGGCGTTTCTGTCAGCAGCAAACCTGTCGCGATTCCACCGTTCTGTCCAATTGTGGCACCGTAAGCGTCTTCGCCCAGCGTCGAGGTCCCCGGAATGCCGCCCAGGACTTGCCAACTTGAGGGCGGCGCCGTACCTACCGATGGCCATGAGGCGAAAATCACGCCACCTCCGCCTCCCCCGCCCGGACCATGGCGGTTTCCAGGGAATGCGCCCGGGGCTTCTTCCGGCCATGTGTTTCCGCCATTGCCTCCATTCGCCTCGACGGTCAGGCCCGCGAGAGTGCCGCTGTTCGCGAGCACCATGATGGTGCCACCCGCACCGCCGCCGCCTCCTCCGTCATTCTCGGGCGAAAGAGCTGCGACGCCATTGCTGGTGATTGTGCCGGTGCCGATAACCGAGCCGGCATGGATGATAACGATTCCACCGCCTGCCGTTCCGCTGGAATAGATACCTGTGCAGTCCGTGCCGCAGTCTGCGTTCCCCGTATCAGCCGCTGGGTTCCACCACGAGCCATCGTTCGAGGTACCAGCGCCGCCCCCGCCACCCATCACGATTGCACTGGTAGTGCTCGGGAATGCGACTCCACCGAACCCGCCTACGACACCCGCACTGTTCCAACCGAACCCGCCCGTGCCGCCAGTGCCGCCGTTTCCGCCGCCGCCACCGCCGCTGTTCTGGTTGTTCGCTGTCGGATTGGCGTCAGTAGCACCGCCGCCCGCATTGCCGGGTGCGCCCCGCGCATAACTTCCGGCGGGTAAGCCTTCAACGACGGCCTGACCGGTACTTGTCGCCGTCGTTGCGTCCGTAATTGTGCTCAACGGCGGCGCGATATAGTGCGGCGTTCCCGCAATCCCCTCAGCCTTTGAACCGTTGGTGGCTTGCGTCGAAAGCGTGACGTCGTCGGTCGCTAGAGTTCCGGCCGCGCCACCAAGAATTCTGCCGCCGCCTCCTCGGAAACCTTGTCCGTCGAGCACGACCGTCCCGCCCAACGTCAATTGCGATGCCACGTCCAGCGCTAGCACGCCCCCAACTGATCCGTTCCACGACAATGCCACGAGAGAGCTGCTCAAGGTTGCAGAGGTATATTGCGGCACTCGAATCACTTGGAAGGTCTGAGCTCCTTGACTTGCGGTGTCGGCAGCACTCGTATAGGTATTTAGCAACCCGCCGTTCGCGCCCGTTCCCTGAATCGTTATCACGTCCGTCGTGGCATTCACAGTAACGGCAGTGACGGTTACAAATTCAAACTCGCCCGAGCTTCCAAGGCTTGTCGAACCGGATGCCGGATCGCCGGGAACTCCATCCCCGTAAGAGCTGGTGTTCGTCGAGTTGATCTGCGCGTCCTGCATCTGTATCACAAGCAACAGATCGCCTACCCCGATTTGTGTCGAGGAACCAGACGATGGGGTAGTAACTGTGAGTGAGTTTGTGCCCGCGCCAGGAGTTCCAACTCCGGCATAGTAGGTGTTGACGATGCCACTCAGCGGACCGCTTGGAGCGCCATCTTTGCCAGGCGTCGCACAAACGAGCGGCTGCACCACCGTTATCGCCGAAGCCGTGTTGTTACCCGCGTACGGATCCGTGCTGCTCGTGCTCACTGTGGCTGAATTCGTTAGCGTCCCCGCTGTGCCGGGAGTTGTGCCGGTGATCGTGATCACTATGGGCGCACCCAGAGGATAGGCCACCGTGCCTAATGTGCAGACGATCTCGCCGCCGGCCGGGGCAGCACAACTACCCTGTGAGGTCGCTCCCACCGGATTCACCAGCGTCGGGGGATAAGTGTCGGCCACGGTCACTGTGGAGCCCGCCGTTAGCCCGTAATTCTGAACTTCAATGGTATAGGTAAGAGTCGACGACACGAAAACAGGCGTGGGCGAAGCCGCCATCGTGATTCCAAGGTCGGCATCGCCACCAAGCTCGACTATGGTCGACGTATAGGTCGCATTGTTTGACGATACCGGATCGCTTGTCTCTGCAGTCACGTCTGCTGCATTTACGATGGTTGTCCCAGCAGCGGTACCGGTGTTCACCGTCACCACGTATGTGAATGTCCCGCTGAGGGTGCCGTTGGGTATGTTTGCATTCGCCGTGCAAATCACTTGCCCCGTTGCGTTGACAGCAGGAACCGTTCCACAGGTCCATCCAGTTGGCGGCGTCATCGATGTGAAGACCGTGTTCGGCGGTGTGTGTTGATACAGTGTCGCTCCCACACTCGCGTCGGGACCATTGTTTGTGACCGTTTCGGTATATGTGATCGTTGCGCCGGGTTGAACAGCTGACGGCGCCACCGTCTGCGTCATCGACAGATCGGCAGTCGCCACGGTGACGGTGGCTGTCGCGGAAACGGTACCGGTATTCTCGCCTTTCGCACTGACGGTGTCGGTGATGACGTTCCCGTCTGGCGCGGTGGCGCTAACCGCGAGAACTAGCGTGAACGTTGTCGTGCTTCCGGTCGCATAGGTCGCGGTGTTTGTGCAAGTAATCGTGGTGCCGTTGCTGGTACACGGCCAAGTTCCTGTTCCGGCAGTCACACCCATGGAAATGAAAGTGGTGTTGGCCGGAATTGGTTGCGTAACGGTGCTATTCGCTCTGATGGTGCGCCCACTGTTGTTCGCAATCACCTGCGTGTAGGTAATTGGCTGGCCGGGAGCAATCGTCGTCACGTTTGCTGTATTGGTGATCGTATACGCTTGCGCGGCGGCCGAGGGCGCGTATGCCAAGAATGCGAGACAAAAAAAGATGAACCCAACTGGACGAATGGAGCGAATGCGCCGAACCTTTGCCGCGCAGCCAAGGCGGACGCGGCGCAGTTGAATCTTCAGCGCATGCAGCAATCGCATCCGGATTCTCGTGACCGCAATAGTTCTGCCGCTACGCTCGATGGAAACTGCTCTTCCAAGCACCTGTTCCGGCGTGAGGTCAGCCTGCTGTCCCGCGTCACCGCGAGTGATTGCTTCGCCACCCCTGTCGTGCCATCCGACCACGCGGTGTAATAGAAGGCCGCGCCCGTTACGCGCCAGGACGATATCTCCTCGCCTCAATCGCTTCCCCGCCACCGGCGCGACGATCACGGTGTCTCCATCAAGCACGTTCGGCTGCATGCTCTGGCCGTTCGCGCGGAAGCGCACCAGCGCCCCTTGTTTCAAAGCCGCCTCGCAGGCCGCTTCAAACTGCGTGGAATTCTTTCGTTCCTGCGCTTCACGCGGCGGCACGGTATACGGCCTCCACAACACTACGGTCTGGTGCAAACCTCAACAGATGACACGGTATTTCACACGCCACGTGCTCGATGAATTGCATGGAGAACTGGATCGCCTGTGAGGAATACGGCGGAACGAAGCTTCGCGCCAGCAGTTCAGCAGCGGTTCGCGCTGTCGAAATGGGGACCAGTTCCGTTTTTCCGCTGTGCTGAAGCAGATAGAGCTGCGAGAGCGGCGCGCAGCAGGGCGACGCGACGCCTGCGTCCCCGTGCCATGGCGTGCCGTACATCCAGATTTGCGAGCCGTTGAGCCGCAGTATGATTCGGTCGTCGCTCAGGATCTGCGCGTCTGGCTCCAACTGCCAAATCCGCGCCGCCGTACTCTTGCCGGCTCCCGAATGCCCCAGAAAGAGATGTCCGCGACGAAAGCGATCGACTACCCCCAAAGCGTGCACCTCTATGCCCTCTCCGCGTGAGAGCCGATGAATCATCAATAATTCATCGAGCGGATACTCCAGCGGATAGACCGCGCGCTCTGCGTCGAAATACGGCCGGAATAGAACCAATTCCCCACGCGCGAAATCCGGGCTAAAGCTTGCTGCTTTGTACGGCGCCGTGCCGAGGTTAGGCGTCGAAAAATAGAATCGGTGCCCATCTGACTCGTCGAACAGTGACCACAAACCTCCCGAATCGAATCGCGGAGCTCCCGACGGCATCGCAAGATCGTTCGTCCAGTTCACCTCAATGCGTACGTCGCCCGAATTCGCCTCGATCCCAAACTGCTGCAGTCCTGGATCGAGAGCCAACTGAATGCCGTGGCCCCCGACCAGCACAAAGCTTGTCCCCCCGATACGAAAAGCAAGCCGCCGGCGAGCGGAGCGCTGTTCAGGCGTGGCAATTTCTGTGGAAGCGGTTTGCGATTGGAGGGGCGGCATCGACTCTCCCGTGTTTTCAGGATCCCGGCGCGAAGCATAATCCGGGAGACGTACACGACGCTTGGACGGCGCCAGTACCGCCGGATATTTTGCAGTGTCCTAGAACCGCTTCTTCCGGCCGCAGCCCTACGCGGATCAGTTTGGGCGACTCGTATGACCTTCTTTGCTGCAGAGACGTACCTTCCTCATGGCGCATTTGGCCGCGCGGGCTGCCGTCTTGATTCATCGATGACTCGCTTGACAGGAACCGCACGAACCGCTTTGGCAGCCGCTGGAAGATTGGAGAATATTCAAGCCGGAGACAGAGGCGGTTCCGCTCACCCAATGGCTCGGTCCCGAGACCTGTTTTCGAATTCTCTCGGCGGACTCGAGAAGTCCCTGGTGAACATCGCCTGGCTTACAGCAATTACAATCTCCGTGCTCTGGCACTTCATAGCCTAGGGTGTACGCGCGCAAATGCGCGACTCGGCAGAGAAAATCCACTGGGCTCTCGGCGTCTCCGCTCTCGAGTTCCCCATTAGCCGGACACATACTGCAGAGCGATTGAATTCGACACCGGCTGCAGATGGTCGTTTGCGTTCGCTGCCGCGAACGAATCTCGCGAAGCGGCCCTTCCCATCCTTCGTGAAAGCTTCCCTGCCTAATGTCATAGCCTTCTTGGTGCGACAGCACGCAAATGCTCATCCTTCCGCTTGGATCGAGCGCGCAGCTCCGTTGGCCCCCGCCGCACGCGTAGACATGGCCCTCCTCCAATTTCGTTCCGGTAGGCGAGGCGACGTCGTATTCAGCCAGCCTGCGGTACTCCGCTTCGCGCCGGGGGTCGAAGAACTCAAGCGCCACAGCGTCCTCGGGCGACAGGCGCACTTCCAGTGGACTCTGCGAGCAATCGATTCGCGGATTTACGAGCGGATCAAATTTAAACTCCACATGAAACTCTTCCTCCGCCATCCGCTTCATTTCGTAGACTTCGTGCTTGTTAATTGTGGTGGGAACGGTTTTGAGCTTCAGGGGCAATCCGCGCTCAAGCAGCAGTCGGATCCCCCTCATGCACCGGTCGTAGGAGCCTGGAATCTGCGTCAGAGCCTCATAGGTCTCTCGCGTTGCGCCATACAGGGTGATTTCAATTGCAAATGGCCGCCATTCTGCCAAATGGTCCGCTACCCGCGGCGTGATCAGCGTGCCATTCGTGAACAGGGTCACCAGAAAACCGCGCTTCTTGGCCTCGGTGTAAATGTTCAGGAAATCGGGGCGGGCAAAGATCTCGCCGCCCGTATAAAGGATCCACAGGCAACCCTCGGTCACGAGTTCATCCAACAGCCGGCAGTGTTCCTCAAATGTCAGTTCGTTTCGACGCGCGCCGGCGTCGTTCATTGGAAGGTTGTTGTAGCAGTGGAGGCATTCCAGAGGACATCGGCGCGTCACTTCGATGGACACCTCCATCGGCGCCCGTTTGTCGAAGTGACGCTCGTGAATCCCGCGGCTAAAAGCCGCGTATGTGGCATCGTTCATCCCAAGCCTCGGCCGCCTAAGCCGTGGTCATGCCCCGTGAATTCGCTGCGACTGCTTGCTTCCCTACGGCTCTGTCACTCGCTCGAGCAGTCCCGCTTCGACCAGCTCGGTTATGAATGCCTCGACGTCCGCGATCGCCTGTTCCTCCGAGAGCGCGTAATCAACCCGGAGACGCTCGATCATCTCCGCCACTTTTCGGTTCTCTTCGACCATTCCCCACAAAAGCGTGCCGCTTTCGTTGAAGGTATATATGTAATCCATGTCCGCAACGCCGCGTCGGATGGGCACAACGATGGCTTCGCCGACCACCACCCGCGAAACGACGTTGCTGTTCCGTCTTACGCTTTCCGGCTTGTTTTCGACGCCGCTAAGAAGGTTTCCCATTGAGTCGCCGTTTCTCGCTTCCCGTCGCAAGTGCCGATGCAGTTGCGCACCGCTGCTTACAAAAGAAAGCATCTTGGCGCTCACAACCTTAGCGTGTATCAGAATGAGAACAACGGGGATTTGATCGGATGTGTGCTAAAACGTTACTACTTAGGCCCAAAACGGAACAGCGGCGATACCTCGGCTCCCGGGCGCCGTCTAGCAATCAGCCTGCGTTCCGCCGGTTTTGCTTGTTACCGAGAGCAAAAACCATGCCCCGCCAGCCGGACCGGCCTTGGAGTCTTCATTAATAATTATTAATGACGATCCCGCTGTGCTCAGACGAGTTGCAACACCAAGACCTGCAATCGATCGCCGCTGCGGAAAGAACTAGTGGTGGCCGCCCGAAAGCTCGCGGACGATGTCGCCCACGAACCCTTTCGCGTCGCCAAACAGCATCAACGTCTTATCGAGGTAATAGAGCGGATTGTCGATGCCGGCAAAGCCGGGGCTCATGCTGCGCTTGATCACCATCACGGTCTGAGCCTTGTCCACATCGAGAATCGGCATCCCGTAGATCGGGCTGCCCTGATCGGTGCGCGCAGCGGGATTGGTCACGTCGTTGGCGCCGATGATCAGCGCCACGTCGGTCTGCGGCAGGTCTGAGTTCACATCGTCCATCTCTTTGAGCCGGTCGTAGGGGATGTCCGCTTCCGCTAGCAGTACGTTCATGTGACCAGGCATTCGTCCGGCCACCGGATGGATCCCAAACGTCACATCCACGCCCTTCTTGGTCAAAATATCGAAAAGCTCGCGCACTTTATGCTGCGCCTGCGCCACAGCCATGCCGTATCCCGGAACGATCACCACTTTGCTAGCCGCAGCGAGGATTCCCGCCGCTTCTTCCGGCGTTGCGCTGCGCACCGTCCGGTCTTCTTTCTGAGCAACCCCCGAGGACTGTACCTGCCCGAAGGCGCCAAACATCACGTTCGTAAACGACCGGTTCATGGCCTTGCACATGATCACCGACAGAATGAAGCCCGACGACCCGTCCAGCGCACCCGCTACCACCAGCACCTTGCTGTTCAGCACGAAGCCCAGCAGGGCGGCCGAAAACCCGGCATACGAGTTCAACAGCGATATCACTGTCGGCATGTCGGCCCCGCCAATAGGCGTCACCAGCATCACACCGAAGGCCAGCGCGACGGCCACCATAATCAAAAACAGATGCGGATAATTGGGATTCACCACCAGCGCGACGGCGAGCAGGAGAGCCGCAGCAAGAAACGACAGGCTGACTACATTCTGTCCTTTGTAAACGATCGGCCTTTGCGGCAGGATTTCCTGCAGCTTCCCTGCTGCGATCAAGCTCCCGGTAAACGTTAGCGATCCGATGATCACTTCGAGCGCGATTTCGCCCATCTCGAAGCGCGTGACCCGCGGGATTCCCACGTAATATTCGGCGATACCAATCATCGCCGCGGAAAGCGCTCCAAACGCGTGGCTCAACGCGGTCCGCTGGGGCACTGCGGTCATCTTGACCATGCCCAACGGGATGCCGATTCCCGCGCCGATAATCAGCGTGATGATGATCCACTTGTATTGAACGACCTGCGGATCGGCCAGGGTTGCGGCCACCGCAAGCGCCGCTCCAATTTCGCCCGCCAGCACACCGTGCCGAGCCGTGCCGGGCGAACTCAGCCACTTGATCGCCAGAATGAATAGGACGACCGCGACGATATAGACCGCATCGATGATCTGGAGCGTTTGCGCGGCGCTCATGTTTTCTTGGGCCTGCCGGTCTTGAACATGCGCAGCATGCGGTCTGTGATGAAGAAGCCGCCGACCATATTGCTGAAGGAAGCGGAAACGGCAATCAGGCAGAGGATGACGGAGAGTCTCGTCTCATGTCGCCCGGCGATGATGATCGCGGCCACCACCACGATCGCGTCCAGTGCGTTCGTCAGCGACATCAGCGGTGTGTGCAGCAACGGCGACACACGCTTGATCAGTTCAAACCCGACGAATCCCGCCAGGATGAACACATATAAGTTCGATAAGAAATCCGGCGGCACACTACCCTCCTTACGCCTGTGCGGTCAACGTCGGCAGCGAGAAAAACTCCCTGATCCGGCTTTGGACCACATCTCCCCCGCGCGTCAGCAACGTCTCTCTGGTAATCTCGTCCTGCAAATCGATCTGCAGCTTCCCTTGCTTCACCAGGTGCAGCAAGAATGTCGTCACGTTTCGCGCGTACATCTGGCTCGCGTGATACGGCACCGTGCTGGCCAGGTTAATTTTCCCGATGATCGTCACCCCGTGCTCGACCGCCGTCTCTTCCGGACGCGTCAGCTCGCAATTCCCGCCACGCTCGGCAGCCAAATCCACTATCACCGACCCCGGCGCCATGCCCCGCACCATCTCCGCCGTCACCAGAATCGGCGCCTTTTTTCCTGGCACCACCGCGGTGGTGATTACTACGTCGCTTTCGCGCACCACCTGCCCCATCAGCTCGCGCTGCCGCTTGTAGAAGTTTTCGTCCTGCGCCGTCGCATACCCGCGCGCGTCCTGCGCGCCCGCCGCTTCCAGCGGCAGTTCCACGAACCGCGCCCCCAGGCTCTGCACCTGTTCTTTCACTGCTGGCCGCAAGTCGTAGCCAGACACTACGGCTCCCAACCGCCGAGCCGTCGCAATGGCCTGTAATCCTGCCACTCCCGCTCCGATGATCAGCACGCGCGCCGGCGTAATCGTCCCCGCCGCCGTCGTCAGCATCGGAAAGAGCTTCGGCAGCACGTCTGCCGCAATCAGCACCGCCTTGTAACCGCATACCGTCGCCATCGACGACAACGCGTCCATGCTCTGCGCTCGCGTCGTCCGCGGCATCAGCTCTACCGAGAAGGCGTTCACGCCTGTTCGCGCGATCTCTTGCACGATCTCTTTCGATCCCATCGGGCGCAGGAATCCCACCAATGACTGATCTCGGCGCATCAGCGGCAGGTCAGCTTTGCCCGTTCGGTCGTTCGATCCGTAGCACAGTACCTGCACCACGATATCCGCCGCGCTAAACACCGCCGCGCGATCCGGCGCGATCTTCGCGCCCTTTTCCGTGAACGCCGCGTCCGGGTAACCCGCCTCCACGCCCGCGCCCTTCTCGACGAGCACTTCCATCCCAGCCTTGGCCAAGTTAGGAACCACCAACGGCACCAGACCTACGCGCCGCTCGCCCGGAAAAATCTCTTTGGGAACGCCAACGATCATCTCGAGGTCCCTTTTCCTGTTCTCTTTCGCAATGGATTCTGCTTCGCCCGGCAGCCCGCTGAAACCATCAACGCCCGCGCCGAAGCCGCGTCCGGACATTCAACGGGGTCGCTTCCAAACCGCCCATTCTATACTTAACGTGTTACTTGTCCAGCAGAAGTCTTGAGTAAACTTTGGCCGTCAACGCCGCGTGTGCGGCGAAGTTTTGGTTAGATGGAGATAGTGAGGATATTTGTTCGGGGATTTTTGCTGCCAAGGCTAGCAATGAAGCGCCCGCGCCCACGCGACATCTCAGTTGCAGTCAAGGCAACGAAAAAACTTTATCGCGCCGCTGCCGATGCGCCCGGATCGTCGACGCTTTCGCCAATCGCGTCGCCGCTCACGACCAGTTGCACTCGCCGGTTCTTCTGCCGCCCGTCGGCCGTGTCATTCGATGCTACCGGCTGCGATTCGCCGAAGCCTTGTGACGTAACCGACCCCGCAGGCACCAGCTGATCGATCAGATATTCGCGCACCATTCCCGCGCGCTGCTCCGAAAGTTTCTGGTTGAAATCCACTGTGCCAACGCTGTCCGTATAGCCCTCCACCTGAATTTTCAGCCCCGGATACGCCAGTAGAATGCCCGAAATTTTCGCCAGCTTCTCTCGCGCTTCACTCCTCAGAGTGTAGCTGCCAGTATCGAACAGTACGTCCGACATGTTCACAATCAGCCCGCGCACGGTGTCGTTCGTCTGCAAGACCATGCTGAGCTGCTTCAAAAGCTGCGCGCGCAGCTCACCTTTTTCCGACTCCGCCTGCGCCACTGCCTGCTTAGCTTGTGCAGCTTCAGCTTCAGCTGCGGCCTTTTGCTGTGCAGCCAACTGCGACGCCTGCTGCGCTTGCTGTTGCTCCGCCAGCGCCTTCGCCTGCGCGGCCTGAGCATCCGCTTCGGCCTGGGCTTTCTGCTGGGCGGCCAATTCGGCTGCCTGCTGCGCCGCCTGCTGTTGCGCAAGCGCCGCAGCTCGCGCGGCCTCGGCTTCCTGCTTCTCCCGGGCTGCTTTTTCCGCTTCGAGTTGCGCTTCGAGCTTGGCTTTCTCGGCTTCCTCTGCCTGCTGCTTAGCAAGAGCTTCTTGCGCTTCCGCTGCCTTGCGTGCCGCTTCCTGGCGCTCCTCGTCAACGCGCTTCGCCGTAATCGACCGAGCATCCTCAGCGGTTTGCACGGCCTCGCGCGCTGCCATGTCCACGCTCTTCTTCACTCCCTTGTGCGCCTGCAATTGTTCTGCTTGAGCCAGAAGCTGCTGCGCTTTCGCAAAACTTTCCGCCGCGTACTTCGTCGCTCCCGCTGCTTGTGCGATATCGACAGCCTTGCGCGCTTCGTACAGGCTCAGCGGTATTCGCGGATCGAGCCGCGCAGCGTCCCCACCTGTGGTCACCGTTGAATATTGACCGTGCTGAAGCAGGTCCATCTTCGCGTCCACCTGCTCCACTTCGCCCTCTGTGTCTGGCCTGACTTCGTTTTCCATCACGACCACATCACTTGGCTGCGTCACGGCAAAATAAGGCTCGGCAGTCACGATCATTGCAAACGCCTGAAATTCCGTCGCGCCGTCGACCTTGGCCTTCGACCCATCCATCTCCAGTTCGCCCAGATTCGAGGCGCGACCTTCCGGCGTCACCGCCCAAAGCACGTACGTCAGAAATTCCGGACCATATTGATTCGCCGGTAAGAGCTTGTCGAACTTCGCCGAAATGCTGACCACGCCCTTCTTGGTCTCCACCCGCGCGTCGCCCTTTGTATAAGGCGCCAACACGGTGCCCTTGAAATCCACGGGCGTCGATCCCCTGGCATGGCGATAGTTGATCGCCTTGGTCGTGCGCGCCACCACGGTCACTTGATATAGCGGGCTCGACTGGCTTTGGGAGTTCGGCTGCGCATTCGGCGCCGCCGGGTTGGGTACGGGGGCTTGAGCTTGTGTTTGCATGTCCGTCGGCGCCTGTGCGCTTACCCCTGTCGCCAATCCGGCGCACATCAGTGCTCCGAGCAAGACTCTCAGCGAGGTCCTCATGGCTGCTCCCAATTCGACCAGTCGGTTTAGTACTAGGACTTTACCTGAATAAAGATTAGCAGGACCGGTGCGCATACCTGGCACCAGGCGCCTTCGGTGTGCCTAATGAATCAGTTACTGCCCTACCGTTCCGTGGGGGCCTACTTCTCCGGCTCGAGCACCAGCTTTTGTACCCGCCAATTCAACAGCTCCGCCACGTAAAGTGTATTTTCCGACGGGCATGCCATTTCATGAATCCATCCGAATTGCTTAAGCTGCTTGCCCGACTCTCCGAGCATTCCCAGCACCTTCCCGTCGAGCGTCATCTTGTAAATCCTCCCCGGGAACGCGTCCGCGCTATAGAGATACTGCTTTGGCCCGGGCGTAATGCAAATCGCCCATGGCGCTCCGGGTGCCATCGTACCGTTCGTCGCTGTCGGCTTCGCGCCGATTGCAGGCCGCGCATCCGGAGGCACCGGAACATCGATCGTGATCTGCCTCAAGAATTTCCCGTCGCCATCGAAGACCTGAATTCGCCGGTTCCCGCGATCCGCCACGTAAACATTCCCTTGCGCATCCACCGCAATGCTATGCGGAGTGTTGAACTGTCCCGGCCCGCTGCCAGGTTCGCCCCACGACTTCACCCAATTGCCGTCCTTATCCACCTTGGCCACGCGCGAATTGATGTATCCGTCGCTGATGTACGTGTTTCCCTCCGCGTCCCACGCCACATCGGTCACCTGCCGGAACATCCCATCCACGGGTGCTAATGCCGGATGCACATGCTTCAGCGGTCCAGTCCCTTCATCTGACGCTTCTTGCTTTCGCCCGAACACCATTACCACGCGCCCCGCTGGATTGAACTTGATCACCATGTCCGAACCCTTGTCGGTGGCCCAGATGTTGTCCTCCGCATCGACTTTCACCGTGTGCGCGAACGACCACGCGTACAGGTTGTGTCCGATCTCTCGCACGTACCGTCCCGTGGCATCGAATTCAAGCAGTTGCGCGGCCGCGGCTCCATATGCCGGCCCCGTGGTGTTTCCGCGCGAAAACACGAACACATGTCCTTTCGAATTCACCGCTACGCCCGAGGCTTCCCCGAAATACAAGTCCGGCGGCAGCTTGAAAAAATCCGGTATTGAACGGTAACGAATTTCAGGAACCGCTTCCGCCGCCTGCTGCGTCGACGTCTGCTGCGCAAACACCGTGCTTCCCGCGAATGCCGCACACAACATCGAGAAAATGACGACCCACGCACCGCGCTTCATACGCGCCTCCTCAGCACATACCTGAATGCCGAGGAGTATAGCCCGAAGCAATTTGCAGCGCTCATTTCCGCAGCCATCGACAATTGACAATCGAAAATTACGGGACTATGTTCTGCGCGTAAGGGGGTTCATCCCCGCCAATTTCGACTCATATCTGAGAGGTGGCTCATGGCTCGCATCCCTGCCCCAGGCCGTCATTCAGACTGCCGCGCCTGTGTTGCTTTCTTGATCCTGGTGTTCGCCGTGTTCTTCCTGCCCTCGCCCGTAGTCGGGGCTGCGGGCTCGCCGCATATCGTTAGCGTGACCCCAGCGTCAGGCAAAGTAGGCGACACGATCACCGTGGCCGGCGAAAATCTCGGAAAACCCGGAGTCTCCGCGGTTTTTCTCTCCGACGATAAGTCCGACTACAAGGCCTCTATGGTCGATCAAGGCGCTGACAAAATCGTCATGAAGGTCCCGCAGGTCAAGCCGGGTGACTACAACGTCTCGATCCAAGCGGGAGCATCCATCTACATCCAGCCTGTACGATTCACAGTCGAGCAATAAAGACCACAACGCGTTTTATCGGCTCTCCTGGATGGGTGGCATAATACGCGGGTGAAATTTGTCCGTCTCGCTTCGACGCTCGCGATTTCTCTCCTCGTCCTCGCAGCGCTCACCGCTGCTCCAGTGGCTCGTGCTTGGGGATGCCAGGGACACGAAATCATCGCCATCATTGCCGAGGCGCACCTCAATCCGCGCGCCCGTGCGATGGCGCAGGAAATTCTCGCGCAAGGCCCGATTAACCTTGGACTCCCACGCTACTGCCATGATCCAGGGCTCGACTCGTTCGCCGATTCCTCCACGTGGGCAGACGACGAACGCTCAATTCGATCCGACACGGCCGCCTGGCACTTCATCGACATTCCCCTCACCGCCCGCCGAGAAGACCTGGCCCAATACTGCTCGCCTCTGACTGGCTGCCTCACCTCGGCGCTGGCGGCCGAACTTGCCGTCTTGAAAAATCCTCGCGAGTCGGTGCAGGCTCGAGCGGATGCGCTGCGCTTCGTGATTCATCTGGTGGGCGACATCCACCAGCCGCTGCACGCGGTTACCAATAACGATCGCGGCGGAAATTGCGTTCCCGTCGCCTTCTTCGGCCACATGCCACAGGAAACTAACGCCAAGTACGATGATTACAGTCCCAATCTCCATCAAGTGTGGGACGTCAATATCATCGACAAATTCTCGCGC
>JASHRI010000544.1 GCA_030037435.1 Candidatus Acidiferrales bacterium
CGATTAGAAAGAGAGTCGATCCTTTGTTTTGAATGGCTTACGTGGGTATCTATTCGAAAGGGAGTTTCGATTAGAACGCGCAGTTGAGGGCAGTTTCTGGGCAAAGATCGGGCGCGGGAGGAGATGTGCTGCAAGCCATTCGGAGCTTCAGCGCGGACCTGTGCGCGAGATGATGCAACGGCTCCCGTAAGCCAAGTTCCCCGACCTGCGGCTGTCGATCTCAATTCACCTGCTCCTAATGTTGAAAAGGCCCTCAACTTCGAGGGCCTGCGTGGTCCATTGAGTTCGGAGCCTGTTCCCGAACCTCTGTAACTTAGAGTGCAGCAAGGCGCGAAGAGTTGCAAGGGGAATATGGTGTGGACTGTCGAAAGGCGGATAGCAGACCGGCGCAGAGTTATTTCAACCGGATCGTTTTGATATAGTCGGCGAGCTTGTGATCCTGTCCGTCTGCGACGTACTCGCGGAGTGAACTAGAGAACTAGTCATATACCAGATTTGTAGTAATATCCCGCCGTGCGATGGGCTTCAGGCATATGCGCCATTTTTATCTTAATCTATCCCGCCTTTCCGCATGCCCGTAAAGGATCGGTGCTCGAGCCGGATCAATTCATCATTGGGCGTCTGTCGTTTTTCGATTTTGGGCCCCCGTCCGACTACTACGATCTTTTTATCGTCCGACCTTCAGGCTCTGGAACATCCGTCGAGAGGATTTCGCTAACGCCGCCCGGACCAAGCGCATGCCTTATGCCTGCGAAGCTGGAGGTCGCATCAGCCACGATGAGCGAATCTGTGGCCGAACTACTCGGGTCGACCAATCCGTGCGCGATCCAAGAAAAGGAGTTGAGCCGCGAGCGAAGGCGGTGCAGGCACTGCTTGGTGTTCAGCGGGGCTAACGTGGTGATGCAGGTTTCCTGCGGCGGGCAGACACGGCTAATTCGCTCCGACATTCTCGACAGGGATATGTTTGATCCTTCAGCCAGGACGCCTCCCCATACATCGTGGACGATGCAGTTGGTAGGAAAGCTCGACAAAGCCGCTGGTCCGGGGGTGATAGAGAAGCCCATGTTTTCAGTACCTGATGACAAGGCCACTGCGCCGGTCGATGTCAGTTCCGGGCTTTTTGAAGATTTGAGCGCGGGCAAATACGATGCGCTTTTTGTGGGAGCTTCGGAGAAGGCCTCAGATTTGTTTCAGGCATCTCAAGCTCCACCGCCTCCCCCGCCGACGGTAAGGCTGGTTAGCAGCACACCTATTTCCCCCACAACGTTTGTCCCACCCTCGTATCCCGTGATTGCACGAATGGCTCAGGTAGAAGGTACTGTCGCGTTCCATGTGACGGTCGATAGTGACGGGAGCCCGACGGCTCCCCTTATCGATAGTGGTCCACGTTTGCTCTGGGGTGCCGTTCAACGATCTACGGCAAGTTGGAGGTTTGCAAAGCAGGATGCAGGAAAACAAGTCGAGATGACGATCGAGTTCCAGTCGAACTGCCCGAAGTCAGCGAATTGAGGGAAGCACGATGCGTTGCGGGACGGTTGTTGTTTTGCTAATTTTTTGCGCACCGTTGCACGCCTCGGCGCGGGTGGCACAGGGCTCGGCAGCAACTACTGCCGCGTCACCGCAAGAACACTCTTACCCAAACACTTCCGACGGACTCCGAGGCCTGCTTAGCGACATCTTTGCCGCTGAGAAGGCGCATGACACGGCTCGGGAAACCAGCTTAATTCAGAGCCTTCTGGTGCCCGAGGATTCGACATGGTTCGTCGATACCTACGGGCCCGGGTTCGGAGCGAGTTTGGCTGGGGCGTACAGCCAGGCCAGACCGGACCTTGAGGAACAGATCAGGGTCATTTACGAGACTGACGTCAAACGGGGATGGACCAATCCCAAAATCCTTGAGTACACTGACCCTGAAAAGGTGGACGCGCCCTACGATCGGTTTCTAAACAGCATGAATCAAATTGTCCCTTTGTATCAAACTGCGTCGCTCGAAGGCAGATCTGCCACAACCTTCGCATTAGCGGTCGGCGGGAAGGTGACACCGATGGCTGGGGACCTTGATGGATGCTTTATCTACGACCGGGGCGGATTCCGCTTCATTCCTCTCAACATTCTGATGAAGCTCCCGAGCGAACGCCCCGTCCGAATTCACCTCGACATGGATGTGATGGGATCCAAAGTCATTCAACGGGTTCCGGTCCGGATGCCTCCGGAGGCGATCAAGAAACACATTTCCGGCAAAGTAATTTTGGACGCAATTCTGGACGTGGACGGAAACATCAAGGAGTTGAAGCCGGTGTCGGGCGATCCGGTTCTGGTCTCTGCCGCTATGGACGCGATGAAGCAGTGGCGATTTGCCCCCACAAAACTGGACGGGGATCCGGTGGAAGTGGAGTTCCAGATGGAGTTTGAATTCCAAATTAACTAGGGAAAAGAATGGAGCCGTGGGCCTTGGAACCCAGGACTGCGGTGGTGGAGTACATTGACAGGTACTGAACCTTCCAGTTAGATTCACGCCGAAAATCTCTCAATCTATGCGATCGTAAGCTCCCATGAGATGCAATGGCAGATTAGCGGCTTGGTGCGTGCAGGCGCTGGCGTTTTGCCTAGCGGTGGCGTGGGCGGGCGTGGCGATGGGGCAGACTCCGCCGGCGGATAGCTCCGGCGGCAGCCTGGCGGTATATCAAGCGCTGGCGCAATTTGAATTGAACGGAGGTAGTGCGCCCGCGAAAAACGTGGTGCTGAAGCGAGATCGCGCAGAAATCACGTTTGACGGAACGTTTTATTTCGAGGCGCCCGTCGAAGGGCGCGTGCGGGGCGCCGTGTTTATCGGCAGTGGCAGCGTGCACGCGGACGTTCCAAACAGTCTCGCCGAGAAGGACAATCTGCAGCGCATGCTGCACGCCGACGTCGTGGATTCGACGTTCAAAACGGCCGTCCTGCGATTTTCGGACGACACGATGGAAGCGCTTGGACTAAAGGACGCGTCGGGCGGAAACGCTCCCGATGAGGCGCAAAAGCTGGCGACTGAATTCAACGGCAAGATGCTGAAGGAAACAGGCGCGAATATCGCGGCGCGGTTAGCCGTGTCCATTCTC
>JASHRI010000545.1 GCA_030037435.1 Candidatus Acidiferrales bacterium
CGAACCAAAATTCGCGCATCGCGAACCTCCTCTGTACGGACTTCTCCAGATTTGCGGGCCGCAAATGAAAACCCCTGGGCCGAAGCCCAGGGGTTTCGTAAATCCAATACTGGCAATTGTGAGCGGACTAGGTGCCTTCGTCCCAGGAAGCGAGGTAATGCTCCTGCTCGGGGGTGAGCTTGTCGATGTTCACGCCCAAGGATTCGAGCTTCAGTTTCGCGATTTGCTGGTCGAGATGCTCGGGCACCGAGTAGACCTGATTCTGAAGCTCCTTCGAGTGTTTCACCATGTACTCGGCAGAGAGCGCCTGATTGGCGAAGCTCATGTCCATGACGGACGCCGGATGTCCCTCGGCCGCGGCGAGGTTGATGAGACGTCCATCCCCAAGGAGATAAAGTTTGCGACCGTCCTTCGTCGTGTATTCCTCGACGAATGGGCGGGCAACGCGGTGGCCGCTGGAAAGTTTTTCGAGCGAAGGAATGTCGATCTCGACGTTGAAGTGGCCGGAATTGCTGATGACGGCGCCGTCCTTCATCTTTTCGAAGTGCTCATGGGTGAGGACGGATTTGTTGCCAGTGACGGTGATAAAGACGTCGCCGATCTTGGCGGCCTCGTTCATGGGCATCACGCGGAAGCCATCCATTACGGCTTCGATGGCTTTGGTGGGATTGATCTCGGTAACGATCACATCCGCGCCGAGGCCCTTGGCACGCATCGACACTCCACGTCCGCACCAGCCATAGCCCGCGACGACCAATTTGAGGCCGGCGAGAAGAAGGTTGGTGGCGCGAATCACGCCATCGAGCGTGGACTGACCGGTGCCATAACGATTGTCGAAGAAGTGTTTGGTGAGCGCGTCGTTGACCGCGATGACGGGATACTTGAGCGTGCCGTCTTTCGCCATGGCGCGTAGGCGAATGACGCCTGTGGTGGTCTCTTCGGTGCCGCCGATCACGTTCTTGACCAGATCGAGGTGCTTGGTAAGAAGCTGGGTGACGAGGTCGGCACCGTCGTCCATGGTGATTTGAGGCTTGTGCTCGATTGCGGCGGCGATGTGCGCGTAGTAGGTGGCATTGTCCTCACCCTTGATGGCGTAGGTGGGAATGTTGTAATCCCGGATCAAAGACGCGGCCACATCATCCTGCGTCGAGAGCGGATTCGAGCCGCAAAGGACGACATCGGCGCCGCCGTCGCGCAGCGTGATGGCCAGATTGGCCGTCTCACTGGTGACGTGCAGGCAGGCCGACATGCGCACGCCCTTGAGCGGCTGTTCCTTGATAAAGCGCTTGCGAATCAACTGCAAAACCGGCATGTGCTGGTTGGCCCACTCAATGCGACGCTTGCCCTGCTCGGCGAGCGCAAGGTCCTTCACGTCGCCTTTCACTTTGGCTGCTGTTTCCACGATATTCCCTTTCGAGTTTTGATTCGCGACGAAAACTAGCGCGAGACTGCTACCGCACCGCGCGAGGCGGCTTCCTTGCGGATGGCGTCGGCCTTGTCCGTGCGTTCCCAGGTGAAACCCGGGCCAGTGCGGCCGAAGTGGCCGTACGCCGCGGTCGGAGCATAAATCGGCCGGCGAAGGTCGAGCGTTTCAATGATTCCCTTCGGCGTCAGCTTGAAGAAGCCGCGGACGAGATCGGTGATGAGCGCATTCGGAATCGTTCCCGTGCCAAATGTATCGGCCATTACAGAAACTGGTTCGGCCACGCCGATGGCGTAGGCGAGCTGGATTTCCACCTTGTGCGCTAGGCCTGCGGCGACGATATTTTTAGCGATGTAACGCGCCATGTAGCAGGCGGAGCGATCGACCTTCGACGGATCCTTTCCGGAGAATGCGCCGCCGCCGTGACGACCGTAGCCGCCATACGTGTCCACGATGATCTTGCGGCCGGTGAGGCCTGCGTCACCCATCGGGCCGCCGGTGACGAAGCGACCGGTGGGGTTGACGTGGATCTTGGTGGCCTTGTCGAACATATTTGCGGGCACGACAGGCTTGATCACTTTCTCGATGATCGCTTCACGCAGCGTGTTTTGGCTGACTTTATCGCTATGCTGCGTGGAGATGACGACGCAATCTACGCGCCGGGGCCGGCCATCGACGTACTCAACCGAGACCTGCGATTTGCCGTCAGGGCGCAGGAAATCGACTTCCTTGGCCTTGCGGACCTGCGAGAGCTTCAGCGTGAGCTGGTGCGCGAGCTGGATTGGCATGGGCATCAGCTCGGGCGTCTCATTAACAGCGTAGCCGAACATCATGCCCTGGTCACCGGCGCCGCCGGTGTCGACGCCCATCGCGATATCCGGAGATTGGCCCTTAACGGTGGATGCAACGCCACAGGTTTCAGCGTCAAAGCCATACTTGCCGCGGTTGTAGCCGATCTCGTTGACCACTTTTCGCGCAATCGTGTCGTAGTCGAGCGCGCCGCGATGCTCTTTCTTAATTGTGATTTCGCCGCCGATTACAATCAGACCGGTGGTGACGAAGGTTTCGCAACCCACGCGGCCCATCGGATCGTGCGTCATGACGGTGTCGAGGACAGCGTCGGAAATCGCATCGGCAATCTTATCGGGATGCCCCTCGGTCACGGATTCCGAGGTAAAAAGAAACTTTTCATCTTGTGCCAAAACAGTCCTCCGAGGTGTAAACAGCAGTTCGCGGGATAAAATCGCGCGTTTTATAGCCCAAGCAAATTGAAGAGGTTAGCATGTGGTCCAAAACGGTGTCAATCGCCTGCACCGAAGGATCAAAAATCGTCACTAAATGGCGATTTTAGGCAGCGAATTGCACCGCTAAGAGGCTATTTTCGAGCACCGTTGTCCTCATCCCGACGATAGAGCAGGTAGGCATGGATGAAGGGGTCGAGATCGCCGTCGAAGACCTTTTGGACGTCGCCGCGCTCGAATTTGGTCCGGTGATCTTTCACCAACTGGTAGGGCTGCATCACGTAAGAGCGAATCTGGCTGCCAAAGCTGATTTCAGGCTTCGAGGCGTCCAGCTTGTGAGCCTCGGCGCGGCGCTTTTCCAGCTCCAGTTCGTAGAGCTGGGATTTCAACACCTTCATCGCGGACTCGCGATTCTTGTGTTGGCTTCGCTCGTTCTGGCACTGCACCACGATTCCGGTGGGGATGTGCGTGAACCGTACGGCGGACTCAACCTTGTTGACGTTCTGGCCGCCGTGGCCACCAGCGCGGAACGTGTCGACGCGGAGATCCTCCGGGCGGATGACGATCTCGATGCGATCGTCGATTTCCGGAATGGCGAAAACTGATGCAAACGAAGTATGGCGCCGGGCCTGCTGGTCGAATGGCGAGATTCGGACTAGCCTGTGCACACCGCTTTCGCCCGCGAGCATTCCATAAGCGTTTTCGCCTTCGATCCGAACCGTGGCGGATTTGATGCCCGCTTCCTCGCCGGGCGATGAGTCGAGTA
>JASHRI010000546.1 GCA_030037435.1 Candidatus Acidiferrales bacterium
TCCATATCCACCATAAAACGGCTTCTTCACGATGCCTTGCTCTTCGAAAACATCGGAGAAGGTCCAATACGACATCATGTCGGTCAGTCCATCGCACTGGCGAATTGTATCCGCCAGCCACGGACCCATGAACAGCGCGTCGGTCACATCAGGCTCGTTCATGTAACTCGCGTTGTATTCGCTCCAAATGATCGGCAGGTCCGGGCGTGAACTCGCCTTCACTTCGTCGTGCACCTTGCGAGCCGCGCGGCACACCATTTGCGTTCGCGGAATCTCCTCGTCTGTGCCGAACACATTCTTCGCCGTGTCGTTCGCATAGACGTGCGTGGAAACGAAATCGACCGGCACATGGTTTTCGACGCAGTGCCGTATGAAACGATCCACCCAAGCTGCCTGCGCCGTGGCCGGCCCGCCCACGCGCAGCCGTGAGTTCACTGCCTTCAACGCGCGCGCAGTCACGTCGTAAAGCTGATAGTACGTTTGTTCTTTCGGCTCGCCCGCCCAGAAATCGAGATTGGGCTCGTTCCACACCTCGAAATACCACTGCGACACTTCGTCGATTCCGTATCGATCAACCAAATGCTGCGCCAAATGGGTGATCAGATCGGACCATTTATTCCAATCTTTGGGCGGCGAAACATTGGGGTGGTACCAAAACACGTGCAAAGTATTATGCGCGGCGAGCTTGTTGGGCATGAAGCTCAGCTCGACGAATGGCCGGACTCCATTTTTTAGCAGGCCGTCGTATATCTGATCGATGTAAGAAAAGTTATAGACGGGATTTCCCGCGGCATCCTCGCTGTAGATTCCCACGTCATCGTCGAGAATCCCGTGAAATCGAACGTACTCGAAGTCGGTCGCCTGCTTCACATCTCGCAGATCGTTGCGATAGCTTTCACGCAAGCTGAGCGTTGCCCGGCCCGATCCGAACATCCGCTCCCAGCCGTGCGGGAAAGGATGAGCCGGCGCGGAGGTGTCGACTTCGATGATTTCTGGCTTCTGTTGGGCGCGGCTCGTCTGCGTGGTAGCCATGAAGATCAGCAACACCGGCAACCAGAGGTACCAGCCGCTTTGGCGGAGTTTCGGCTTTACCAGGGCCACAGCATTACGAGGGGTGAGGAATTCGAATAGCTCAGTCCGCATGCGGCGAGGTCCGCAGCATCGTCCGCCGCATTCGGAGCTTCTTCGCTCGTGTGAGGCGAAGGATCGGGTGAGGATAGGCGGAGCGGCTTCTCTTCGAGGAGCCGCTCCACGGCCGCTACACTGGGTTCGGCATGGAATCGATTTCTGATTGCTGAGTCGCATAGCACGTTGGCCGCCGCCACCAATATCATGCCCTGATGGTGAGCCATCCAGCAATGCACGATCTCGCCGCCGCTCGTCCCGCCGGGAGAAGCAGGCGTGAAATCGCATGCTTCGTAAAACCCATACGCGCCTACCCATCCGCGTCTTCGCATTTCGGCCAGATTGTCGACGGCCCGCGCGGGATCGACCAGCAAGCTCAAGAACGTCGCGTACGGCGCTATCACTAGCTCGTTTGCGTCTACCTGACTGAGCGCCAGGCACGGTACGCCGAATGCGTGATAACGGTAATGACCGTCCGGATTCACATCTTTCGCGGACGATTCCGAAATGCCCCACGGCACGCCCTTGAACTGCGCGTATTCCCGGTGGGTATTCACGGCGATCCGCGATGTTTGCCCCAGCGTGGTGTTCGTAGGACATTTCATCCACAGGAACGGCATCAGGTACTCGAACATCGTCCCAGTCCACGACAATAGCACATGCCCGCTGTTCATCTTGTCGTAGAGCCGCGACAGGTGCAGCCAGCTCTCCTGTGGAATGTCACCCTTGGCGACGGCCACAAACGCAGCCGAGCGCGCTTCCGACGCAAGCAGGTCGTACACGCACTTGTGAACGTGTCCTTCTTCCACGTCGTAGCCGATCGAGAGCAGCTTTTTCTCCGAGTTGTAGAGGATCGCGAAATCCATCTTATCCGCCAGGGAATCGGCTGCGGCGGCCAAGCGCAACAGTCTGGCGATCTCATCTCGCAACATGGTTCGCGATCGCGAGAGCAGCGAGCCCAGTAGCCTCATCTCCGCGCGCACCTTCGGGCTCACCTCGTCACTCGCGGCGATTCGGTGCAGTTTTTCCTCGAGTTCGGTTTGCACGATCGCCAGCGATTCCGCCGAGAGATCCTCAATTCGAAACGTATTGTGGATTCCCGCTTCTCGACACGTATCCGCAAACTGCGGCATCAGCCAGGGAGCGAAATCCTGCACCAGTTCCTGCACACTGCCCACCCGCTGCGATAGTTCGTGCACCCACCACGCGATTTCCTCGCAGGATTCGCCGGCGGCGTACTCGCTTTCGAGCTCGGTCTCCAATTCAGCCACCAGCGCGGCTAGGCCGGAGAGTGTTTCAATGCGCGTCCAGCCCGCATCCGCAAGCGATTCGACGCGCGATTGCAGCTCACCCAGTTTCGATAGGATTTTTTCGTTATTTCGGCCCTTCACCAGCTCTTCCACGATGGCAAGATGGTCGTAGATTCCCTCCCACAATGCCTTGCGAAAGGGCGGCCGCTTGGTGAATTCGAGGCAGGCCTGCCGAAGCGTCCACAGGCAGCAAACCAAATTGCCGCTGTCGACCGTCGACACAAACCTCGGCTCCACCGCCTCGAGCGTTACATTTTCATACCAGTTGAAGAAGTGCCCATTCCATTTCGGCATCCGGTCGAACGTGTCAAACGTTCGTTCGCTCGCCGTAATAAACTCCGACAAGCTCAAAAACCCCATGTCGTAGGCCGCGATCCTGGAATTAAGGAGAAATCCAAGGTTGGTCGGCGAAGAACGGTGCGCCACCAGATCGGGCTCTTCCCGAACGATGTCCGGAATCAGCCAGTTTTCTTCCGCCGTGCTGAACTCACGGAAGAAACGCCAGGTTCGCAACGCGGACTGGCGCACCATGGCTCCGTCTTGGGCTCCAATGTGCGACGCTGCGGAATCCTGCGGCTGATTCAACCAAGCGCAGATCGGCTTCGAAAGTCCCCAGGCCAGCAGGAATGGCGCGGCCCAGAACAGCGACCACGGCCGATAAACCGCCATCAGCAACGCAACTGCAACCGAGAACCACGGCGCCCAATTCAGATAATCTTCCACCGAGCCTCGCAAATGGCGGAAGCGCTCGGCCTGCGCCGCGGTTTCCCATTGCAGAAGCTTCTTGTGCGTTACAGTCATCCGCACCAGTGTCCGGACCGCCGCGTCGAGCGCCACCAGGCTCTGGAAGCACAGCAGCGCCGCACGCAGAACCAGCCTGGCGCTCGTTGCCGCGACGCTCCGAGCTAGATTCTCCCAGAAGCTTCGCGACAAGCACTTGCGGCCGCCACGTATCACTGCGGAGAAAAATTGGAACAGCAGCGGGAGCGCCATTACGCCGACCACGGCAATCGTCCAATACAAAGGATGCGGCGATACAAACCAGCCCCACAGCAAAACCGCCAGCATGGTGACGTCGGCCAGGCTGCGCCGCAGATTATCCGCAATCTTCCAGCGCGATATGAAGTTCAGCGGATTGCGAACGGCCTCGCCCTTCACATTGGGAACGCGGCCGAAGAGCCACCGCACGATCTGCCAATCGCCTCGAATCCAGCGATGCTTTCGCCGGCTATAC
Organism: Candidatus Acidiferrales bacterium; assembly: GCA_030037435.1. Classification (GTDB taxonomy): domain Bacteria; phylum Acidobacteriota; class Terriglobia; order Acidiferrales; family UBA7541; genus Palsa-295. The sequence continues at coordinate 3,670 of JASHRI010000546.1, forward strand.
GCGCCCACGTGGGAAGGATAGTCGTCGACCACTTCGATATCCGACGCCAATCCTGTGCGCGCGTGCACGCCTTCGATCAGATCGTGGCTCAAAATCGTGTTTGCCGGGAACCGGCCTCCCAGCACTTGCTGGAAGGTCTCGACGTCGTAGATTCCTTTTCCGGTGAAGATCCCTTCGGAAAACAGGTCTTGATACACGTCCGAAACAGCTCGCGTGTAGATATCGAACCCAGTATCGCCGGATGAAATCGCCGCCAGCCGCGACTGGCTCGACGACTGCATGCTGATTTCCACGCGCGGCTGGATGATCCCGTAGCCCTCGACCACCGTATTCGTCACCGGGTCGACAACTGGACGGTTCAGCGGATGCGCCAGAGTGGCCACCAATCTTCCGGCCGACTCTTTTGGCAGTTGCGTATCCTGGTCCAGCGTGATCACGTACTTGATGCGACGCAGAAGCATCAGATCGCCAGTCTTAATCGGGAATCGATCTTCTTTTCCAAGCAGCAGATTATTGAAATCCACCAGCTTGCCGCGCTTCCGCTCCCACCCCATCCAGATTCCCTCAGACGGGCAGTAAATCCGATGCCGATGGAAATGGAGAAACGATCCCTTGTTCCGGTGCGCATAGCGGTCGTTCAACTTGCGGATCAGGTCAGAGCACATCTCCGCCAGCCCGTCTTTTTCATCGAATCTCTTCGCCGAGTCCGGCGGATCGGTGAGCAGGGCGAAATGTAGATTCGCGTCGCAGTTCGCCAGATAGCGCACTTCGAGTTCTCGGACAGCCTGCTTTACCTGCCCTTCACTCGTCAGCAGAGTAGGAACTACCACCAGCGTTGCGCAGTCGTCCGGTATTCCCTTGGAAAAATCCATCTTCGGAAGCTTCTTGGGCGAAACGAGCAGCGTCGTGGTGAAATTGACCGCCGCGACGGCAGCGTCAATACCGAGAAGCAGCAACAGAACAAACTCGATTAGCCCAGCGCCCTTTTCGCCGCCGATTGCGAAGAAAAGACCGAGGACCGCCAGAATCACCAGTGCAATGCCCGAGAAATAAAACCAGGCGGGTCGGCTAAGGATTGCTTCCTGAATGCGCTTGGCTGCGGGCGCATTGTACTGAACGGCAAGTTTCAGTGCCTTGCTGCCCTTGTCCACCAGGTAATACCCCACATGCGTTCTGCGCACGCGGGCTTGCCGATTGGGCTCGGCCTGCGGAGTCCTCGCCAGGCGAATCGCCATGCCTGCGATCTGCTGCTCGGTGCATTCGCAGCATGCGGCCAAGTCTGCCACGGCGTTTCGGTACATCTGCCGACTCTCCACGTCCATCCGGCTATAGTCGCCGGACGGATCTTCGCGGAGAATCGCTTCGGTTTCGCTGACTTCGCCAACCGCCTCTTCCCAATCCCAGTCCATCACGTTCTGCAGACTGGCAGTAAGCGTAAGGATCGCGGCACTCGCTGCAGTTTGTGCCTCGGCCGAACCACTGCCTCCATTGCTGTCGGCCTTCGTCCAATCCTCCGCCACGTCCGCGATGCGCTCCATTAGAGCCAGCGCGGCAAGCGGTTTCATCAGCCAGAACTCCGCCAGTTGCAGGGGCAACGAATCTCGGAAGGACTTGAGGAACTTGAGAAATCCACCTTTTTCGAACTTCCCACCCGTCACCGCCAGAAAACGCTCGGCGATGGTGAAAGCGCGCGGCACGGGTGTTGGCCCCGAAGCCACGACTTCACTCTGGATTAGCTTTCGGGCAGGGGCCAGCGCCTCCCGCGTTTCACGGAACGACCGGCGCAGGATGCTCGAATAGTTCAGCAGCAGCCCGGCACCCCCAAGCGGCGCGGTCTGAATCCGTTTCAGGCGTTCGGCCTTGCGAATGGCCGCCCGAATCGTCCGATCCGCACGACTCCATTTGGCTTCAAGCGATTCGGGTCGGTTGTCGATGGCACGAACGGATTCGCTTATGGCTTCGTAACCGGTTGATTGATCGGTTGAAACAAGACTGCCTGCGCTTGGCTGGGCTGGCGCGGCTTGGCCGTCAAGGCCGGTAATTTGACGCGTAGTAGTTGCCATGTGCCAGCATCTCCTCAATATCAACGGTAGTTCGCGGCTTGCAGTTCGAACATTCCTGCGTATCGGCCGCCGGCCTTTATTAGCTGGTCGTGCGGCCCATCTTCCGCGATCTGCCCGTCTTCCAAAACCAATATGCGGTCCATCATGCGGACCGTCGAAAAGCGATGCGAGATGATCAGCGACATCTTCCCTTCCGTCAGTTCCGCGAAGCGCTGGAACACTTCGCGCTCCGACTTGGCATCAAGCGCCGCTGTGGGTTCGTCGAGAACCAGAATCTGCGCCTCTCGCAAGTAAGCGCGGGCAAGGGCCATTTTTTGCCATTCCCCGCCCGACAGGTCGGTTCCACCTTCAAACCGGCATCCGAGGATTTGGTCGTACCGGTTCGGGAGCCGGTGTATTACGTCGTCCGCTAGGCTCTTCAGCGCTGCCGCCCGAATTCGGAACGCGTTGTTGCGTTCCTCGATTCGACCGATGGCAATGTTTTCGGAGGCAGTCATCTCGTAGCGCATGAAGTCCTGGAAGATCACTCCGATCTCCCTCCACAGGTCCTCCAGGTCGTAATCCCGAATGTCGACGCCGTCTAGCAGGATTTGACCCGAGGTAACGTCGTACAAGCGAGTCATCAACTTGACGATTGTCGTCTTGCCTTGGCCGTTCTCCCCTACCAGCGCGACTCTTTCCGCCGGCCCGATCGTGAAACTGATGTTCTTCAGGACCGGCTTTACATGGCCGGGATAGCAAAACGATACGTTGCGAAACTCCAGCCCCTTGCGGATCGGCCGCGGCGCGGGCAGGGCATTCGTCTTCGAGCGGACCTTCGGCTGAACCTTGAAGAAATCGAGCAGGTCACTCAGGAACAGGGCCTGGTCGGCAATGCCGGAAAAGGTCGAAAAGACCGTCTGGATATTCGAGCTAGCGCCCGCGATCGCTCCGGCCAGGAAGGTCAACATACCGAGGGTGAAAACGCCCGCAATCGTCTCGTAAATCACATACCCATAGGTGGAGTAGTAGCCAAGGGTTCCGAGAACCGTAAGCAGCGCTCCAATCATCAGCTTGCGCCGCGCCAAGCCTACGGTTTCGTCGTGGAGTTGGTCGGAAAGCGTCGTGTAACGGTTTACGAGGTAACGGCCCAGCCCAAACAGCTTCAGTTCCTTCGCGCTCTCCTTGCTGCCGCCAACCGCCCGCAGGTACTCCATCTCTCGCTTC
>JASHRI010000547.1 GCA_030037435.1 Candidatus Acidiferrales bacterium
TGGACCTGAGCGGCGGCATCATGGACTTGTCTGCCGTCACTTCGCTCGAGGTTACTCCCCACACGATGCGCGAGCTTGCCAAACTGCGGCCCGCCATTGCCGATCCCGATATCCCTCGTGTCATCGTCGCGCCCTCGCCCACTGCGTTTGGGCTCGCGCGCATGTTCGAACTGTACGGAGAGGGCACCCGCCCTAACCTGCACGTGGTCACCACCCACGCCGCAGCGTATGCAATCCTGCGCATCGTGAATCCGACATTCAAACCTCTCGACGAGATGTAACCCGTTCTCACGCCGACTCTCCCTGCGACTGGGACGCCCGCACCTTCATGCTCCGCGTTGCGTCCATGAACGGTTCAAGCTTCAACCTTAGTTTGAACGGAAGGGCCTCTGGGGCCTCACAAATGGTCTCGCTGCATTGCTGAAAACGAACATGACCGGATAGGATTGTCTCTCCTTCATCGAGCGGAAATCTGAGCAGCAATGAACCCACGCCCCGGAAGGAACCGACGTAGACCGGCAGCGTTTCCTTAAGCACGCCGTCGGCCAGTGGCACAGCGGATGGGAGATCGAAGAATTGGCGGACGATTTGCGGGCTGTCGAAACTGACCGACGTGGTCGTGTACGCCTCTGGCAGAGGAGCACCATAAACGTGCCAGCCAGCTTCCAGATTGAATTTCGCAAAGAATCCAAGCTCTTGTCCGGCGAAGGCTTTTGCGGAAGATAGTCCGACCTCCACCGTGAGTGCGCCGCTTCGCAGGGTGACAACCTGGGCGTCGTCGCTTGCGACTCCAAACTCTCGGAGAACAACAGCGGATGCTGTGACCCGATGCTGGTAATTGGGCACAAAATATTTGCGGACGACTTTGCCATCCTCGGCGATCAAATACTCAACGGGATGCGGAACGCCATGCGCTCGCAGGCCGGCAGCGATGTTGGTGTTCAGAATGCCGAAGCTGCGAATCACAGCGCTATCCCGGTCAGAGAGCAGCGGAAACCCGATTTGGTATTTCAGCGCGAAATTCTGGAGAACCTCCTGGGAATCGTAGCTAATAGCGGCGATTCGGAGCCCTTGCCTTTCAATCATCGGACGGGATTGTTCCAACTCGACCAGTTGGGAGCGGCAGTATCGTCACCAATCGGCGCTTCGATGAAAGACGAGAAGCAAACCGTTAGGACCGGTGAGATTCGCGACCGACCTCTGACGGCCTTCCTGGTCCGGAAGAGAGAAATCGGGGATGCGCTCGCCAGGCTCCGGGCCTGTTGCGTACCTATCGTTGGTGGCGTTGACATGTTTAGCTTGCAACTCGGTGGGAACGGGCTCTCCGGCGGCCCGGAGCCGGCCAAATTCCCGCATAATCGCGGCTTTTTCCGCGATATCTTCCGGTATGTCGTTCGCCAAGGGACGTCCTCGACGGCCATTGTATCGCGATCCCTGGATTGACCCGGAGGAACTTGTCCGGTTGCCCTTTCTCACGCCGATTCTCGCTGCGAAGCTCGTACCTTCACCGTCGCCTTCAGCACCACCGCCACTGCCACCAGGATCGCAGTCGCCACGTTCGCCCAAATAATCGGCGCCGAATGCAAAATCAACCCGTACACCAGCCAAAGCAGAATTCCCGCCAGGTAGAACAGCAGCATCGAATACGACAGATCTTCCCCACCCTGTCGCCAGATTTTCACGATCTGCGGAACATACGCGATCGTTGTGCAAAACGCCGCCAAATTTCCCACCACATTCATTGTCCCCATCTCTCGTCCCTTGTCCTCTCGCGCGTCCTGAATTTCCGCGCTTCGATCACCGCGCTCGCTGTCGCCGTTTAGCTCTCGATTATCATGTTTCCGAGCTCTCGCTCGCTTAATTTCCCGTAGATGTTCTTCACAATCCCGATCGCATTGTCATTCCGAGCGCAGCGAGGATCTGCTCTTGCTTTGTTCCCACCGCCGATTCGCCTCTTGACATCCCGGCACTCCCCATTTATACTGAACCACATGGTTCAGTATCGCGCAGCCACAATCGACCGCGTCTCCGCCGCCATCTCTCACCCCACCCGCCGCGCAATCATTCATCGCCTCGCCCATGGCCCCGCGCGCCTTTCCGACGTCGCCGAGCGCTTTCCGATGTCGCTCACAGGATTTTGTAAGCACGTTCGGGTCCTCGAACGCGCCGGCCTCGTGCGCCGCACCCGCCGCGGCCGCGAGAATACGCTCGCCCTATCGCCTCAACCGCTCAGCGACGTGACGCGCTGGCTTCTGCAATACGAACGCTTCTGGACCGCTCGCTTGGACCGCATGCAGGAATATTTCGCTAAACAAAAGGAGAACTCACAATGAACCTCACCGAAGTTTCTGTCTCCCGCACGATTCCCGCGCCGGCAGAAAAGGTCTTCGATCTGTGGATCGATCCGAACCATCCTGGCGGACCATGGTTCGGTGGCCATCGTGTGATCGTAAATCCCGTTGTCGACGGCCTCTTTTATCTCGCCGCCAACCACGCCGGCCGCATCTGGCCGCATTACGGCCGCTTCGTTCAGCTCGACCGCCCTCGCCTCATCGAGTACACCTGGATGTCCGAGGCCACCAAAGGCTCCGAATCCGTCGTTGCGCTCACTCTGGAGCCGCGTGGCGACCAGACCGAAGTCACCCTTCGCCACTCCGGCCTTCCCGACGACGATATGGGCCGCCAGCACAAGGATGGTTGGACCTGGATTCTCTCCTGTTTGGAGCAGGCTCTCGCCGCCAAACGTTCCGCTACGTCTTCGGACTAGAAGGTTTTTGTGAATGGCAGCTCCGGGTCGGAGCTTTTTACTTGAGCGGCGTCGAAGACAGCTTCTCGCGGGTCGGAGCTTTAGCTCCGACATAAGAGGCAAGGCTAAGGTGGGGCTTTAGCCCCTGAGGACCGATCGCCCGCAGCTCGTCCTCGTTTTCTTCTTGCTTTCGTAGCGGCGACCTTTCGCGCTTGCTTGCCCTGAGCAATGCGAAGGGCTGCGTCCCGGCGGTTTGTACCGGGAAGGTCGGCGTTCTTGACTTTGCATCAAAACCTGAAATTTCACTTCGCTGCCGCGTGTGCCTTCGCCGCGATCCACGCTCGATATTTCGTCGCAACCGACTGCGTGTCTCCGAAAACCGCTGAAAACGCCTCATCGAACGTCGGCTTCGCGCTCGTCAGCAATGAATCGACGCAATCCGCGCCATACGCGTCATACAAAAACGCGACCATCGCCACTCCATCCACGTTCGGATTCCGCGCCTCAATCCCGTGGTCGAAACGAACCCCGGCCGGCCGCGTTCGCGCCGCCGCGATGTACTTGGGCAACGTGACATTGCGTTCATGCGACGAAGAGTACGTCAGCCCAAAGTACCCTTCGATTCCCTGCACGAACCACTGCGGCGCATCCTGAAAATACCAACCCTGCTGTTTGTCCCGCGTAACGCGCTCGAATAAAGCCGTCGAAAGCTCGTCGGCGATCAGACCGAACGCGTAATCCTCATCC